>DALYDP010000025.1:0-2787 GCA_031973095.1 Candidatus Peribacteraceae bacterium
AGTCGAAGGGTACGTCGGCGTTCCGTTCTGCGTGCTTGAGGAACGCGGAACGGGGCCCATTGTGTGGGCTGGATGACGAAACGGCAAGGGCTTTTCGCTCATGTTTCTGCACGGGGCGGCCATGGGCGCTAGCATGGCGCCGTGCAGCCCGAAACCGCCCTCCTCTTCTGGTGGCTCAATATCCTGACCAAGAAGCGCTACGACCAGGTCGTGGAGCTCTGCGGGTCGCTCGACGCCGCCCTCGCGCGGTTGTCGCCCGAGCTCATGCGGCAGATCGGCATGCGGCAGGATTCGATCGAGAAGACCTTCGCGCGCATCGAGGAGTTCGATCCCGCGTCGACGTTCGCGCGGCTCACGAAGCTCGGCGTGGGCGTGCTTTCGATCGAAGATGAGGAGTATCCGCGATTGCTGAAAGAGACCGCGGACCCGCCGGTGTTTTTGTCGTACCGCGGCGATCTGTCGGTGCTCGACCATCCGTGCGTGGCGGTCGTCGGTACTCGCGAGATGTCGCCGTACGGCAAGCGCCTCACGGAGTGGATCACGCCGGACCTGGTGCGCGCCGGATGTACCGTCGTGAGCGGACTCGCGTTCGGCGTCGACGCGGTGGCGGCCGAATCGACCATGGAGAGCGGCGGCGTAACCGTCGCCGTGCTCGGCAGCGGGCTTGGCGACATTTACCCGAAGGAACACGCGCGCCTTGCCGAAAAAATCGTGGAAAGCGGGGGACTGCTCTTGAGCGAACACGCGTATACGGAAGGGCCGCAACAGCATGCGTTTCCCGCCCGCAACCGCATCGTGGCTGGGCTCTGCCTTGCCACGGTCGTGATTGAAGCACCCGCCCAAAGCGGCGCGCTCATCACCGCGCGGTTGGCGCTCGAAGAAAACCGCGACGTGTTCGCGTGCCCCGGGCAGTTGTTCGATCCGAATTTCGAGGGGAACCACCGTATTATCGCGCAGAGCCAGGCGCAGTTACTGCGGTCTGCCGACGACGTGTTGAAGACGCTGGGCATCGTCGCACCGGCGTCATCCGCGTCTACATCCGTCGCCATCGCGTTCGCGTCGCCCGACGAGGAAGCGGTCCATGCCGCGCTCACCACCTTGCCGACGTCCATGGATGATCTCGTGACGAAGACGAAGAGATCTCCCGGCGAGCTCGCGGGCATTCTCACCATGTTGGAACTTGCGGGAGCGGTGTCGAAGGTCGGAGTGGGATGGATCCGGTCCTGAGGTCGTTTGCCGTCGAATGTGGGTGGGCGTACGCTTATCTTCACTTTCCCCCTTTTTATGACCGTACCTTCCTCCTCGACCCAGGGTCCTGTTCCGCTCGGCGGCCTGCTTTCTGAAACGTTCGCCTACTGCAAGGCGCATTGGCAGTCCCTCGCCGTCGGTGTCGTCGTCTTCGGCGTTGTGATGGGCATAGTGTCCGCGTCGTTGGCCGCGACCGCCGGCGGCGCAGTGATGAAGGGCATGGGCGACATGGGCCTTGATACCGGGCGCATGCAAGAACTTGCCGAGCGTATGGAGCAAGGCGACGAAGCAGCGATGAATGAATTGGAGCAGATGCTCGCCGGGGAGTTCGAGGGCATGACGGACGACCAAATCGCCGGACGCATGATGGGTCCCGCCGCCGGCATGATGGCCACCATGGTTCCCGCGATCGGGTTGTCGTTGGTCGTTTCGTGGATCCTCTCGCTCCTCGCGTTCGCGTACTACGCGATCGTGGCCGTCGAAGGCAAGGACGTGAACGGCACGTTCTCGCGTGCGAAGTCCGTGTTCTTCTCGCTCTTTCTCGTGAACCTGTGGACGATGCTGCGCACGTTTGTGTGGATTCCGATTCTCGGGCTCATCCCGGCAATCATTCTCGGTCCCCGCTTCGTGGCAGCGCCGCTCATTCATCTCGCGGAAGGTAAGGGTGTCACGACAAGCGTCAGTGAGAGTTACCGCCGCACGCGCGGGTACTGGGGTAAGATCGTTGGTAACATGATCGTCGCGATGCTCGTCGCCCTCGTCGCGATGATCATCCTGAACGTTGTTATCGGCATCGTCCTCATGGTGTCCCCGCAGGCTATGCTCGTCGCCAAGCAAGTCGTTTCGCAGGCGGTTGCCGCGTACATGGCGGTGTTCGCCGTGCGTCTGTCGCACACGATCCTGCAGCATCCGATCGCCTGATCGTTCCCTTGAAAAAGGCCGTCCATTGCAGGCGGCCTTTTTATTGTCATGCCTCGATACGATTCGCGCGACGCGAATCACTCGGCATGACACCGGGATCGCGCGCATTGTCATACCGAGTGTTCGACGCCGCAGTGTCGAATGTACCGAGGTATGACATGCCGGTTCTTACTTCTTCACCATCGCTGCGATGCCTTCGAGTGTCTTGAGCGCCGCGAAGTCATGGCGTAGCCCGTAGCGAAGCCGGACTTTTTATTTCTTGCCCAATCCCTCCAGTGCTTTTAACACTTCCACGGGGACCATCCACACCGTGGTGTTGCTCTGGTCCGAACTGATGTCGTTGATGCTTTGGAGCGTCCTAAGGTGCAGCGCCCCCGGAACGGATGCGAGCATCTTCGCCGCTTCCGCGACGTTTTGCGCTGCGGCCATTTCGCCTTCCGAGCTGATGATCACCGCCTGTTTTTCGCGTTGGGCTTCGGCCACCTTGGCGATCGTGCGTTTGAGTGATTCCGGTAGGACGATGTCTTTCAGCTCCACGGACTGCACGTCCACACCCCATGCGTCGCTCACTTTGTCCACGGCGGTTTTGATGCCTTCGCTCACGTGCTGTTTTTTCTG
>DALYDP010000025.1:2887-10802 GCA_031973095.1 Candidatus Peribacteraceae bacterium
CGCTCACTTTGTCCACGGCGGTTTTGATGCCTTCGCTCACGTGCTGTTTTTTCTGGAGCAGGTCGTCGAGCGTCACTTCGCCCACCGCGTTGCGCATGGTCGTTTGCGCCAGTTGCGACACGGCGCCGAAGAAATCTTCGACTTCGATCACCGCTTTCGCCGCGTCGGCGATTTTGAAATAGATGACGGCGTTGATGGTCACGGGGATGTTGTCCTTCGTGATCGCTTCTTGGTCCGGCACGTCGACCGCTTTCACGCGGACGTCGACCTTCGTGAGTTTTTGGAAGACCGGGATGAGGATGTGCCAGCCTGGTTGCCACATGCGGCTGTATTTGCCCATCGTGAACACGATGCCGCGCTCGTACTGGTCCACCTGCTTGATGAACGACAGGACGAGGATACCGGCGGGGATGAGGAGGCCGAGGATTCCGAGATATTCCATGGTCATTGGGGGGAAGAGCGGAGGCTTTCGAGAATGCGTGCGAACGCGGAGGGGTCCAAGGCGGTGCCGCCCACGAGCGCGCCGTCGACGGCTTCGCAGGCGAAGATGTCGTCCGCGTTTTCCGGTTTCACGGAGCCGCCGTAGATGATGGGGGAGCCTTCGAGGAGCGGCGGGAGCGAGGAGCGGATGAAGGAGTGCATCGCCTGGATTTCGGCGGGCGTCGCCGTTTTGCCGGTGCCGATCGCCCAGACGGGTTCGTACGCGATGACGACCTGCGTGTTGAGGTTTCCGACGATCGTGGTGAGCTGCGCCCCCACGACTTCCTGCGCGCGTCCTTCGTTGCGCTCTTCGAGCGTTTCGCCCACGCACACGAACGGCAGTAGCCCCTGGGAGAGGGCGGCGGTCACTTGTTTGGCGATCGTTACGTCCATTTCGCCGTGGTGGCGCCGCCGTTCGCTGTGGCCGCACAGCACCGCCTGGCAGCCGTGCGCGGCAAGCATCGCCATCGAGACGTCGCCCGTGAACGCGCCCGTTTCTTCCGGCCTCGCCGCTTGGCCGCCGACCACGAGTTCGGCGTCGATGCATTTGTCGATGTCCACCGCGCTGGGGAAGACGACCACGTCTACGTCAGGCGTGCGTCGGTACGGACCGATGGGCATATCAAAGCCCTTGGGGGCAGGGTTCATCTTCCAGTTCGCTGCGAGAAGCTTATGGCGTTTGGGCATATAGAGAAACGCTATCAGTGGTCCCGCAAAAACGCCAATCAGATCATCCAGTGCGATTGCGTACGTGGTGGCCCGGTACGCATCAGGACTCGCCGCTACTCGCTACTCGCTTCTCGCTATCCGCTACCCTCTACTCTCTACCCTCTACTCTCTACCCTCTACTCTCTCACTTCTACGCTCTCGTCGGAATCGCTACAATTCTTCCATGGTTCGATCCGGCTCACCACAGGTTACGATCGTCCTCGCCGCAGACCACGCCGGCCACCCGCTCAAGGAAACCATCAAGTCGTACCTGCAATTGGAAGGCTACGACGTGATCGACGTGAAACCCGGACTGGAACCGGCGGATGATTATCCCGCGATCATGGCTGATGGCGCCAAGCGCGTCCTGCAGCAACAAGCGGTCGGCATTTTCTTCGGCGGCAGCGGCAACGGCGAGGCGATGGCGGCGAACCGGTTCCCCGGCATCCGCGCCGCGTTGTGCACGTCGGCCGAACTTGCCGTGGCGGCACGCGAACATAACGACGCGAATGTTTTGTGCCTGGGGGCGCGTTTCGTCGATCCGGGCACCGCGCTTGAAATCGTCGACGCATTCCTGGAAACGTCTTTCGAAGGCGGCCGCCACGAAAAGCGCGTCGCGGCGCTCGATTCGCTCAACGCATGACCCGTGCGCTTACGCTGACGGCGTCCATCCTGTCGCTCGATCCGTCGAGGATGAAAGACGAAGTCGCGGACGTGGCGGATGCGATCGACGCGGTCCAGCTCGATATCATGGACGGGCGTTTCGTGGAAAATTCCACGTACGGCGCGGAGATCGTCGCATCGGTCGATACTCCGTTGCCGCTCGACGTTCACCTGATGGTCGTCGACCCGGAGCATTGGATCCGGGGATTCATCGACGCCGGAGCGCGGCACGTCACTTTTCATGCCGAGGCCGTGCCCGCACGTGCGGACCAAGAACGTTTGGTCGCCGCCATCCGCGCGCGGGGATGCACCGCGGGCATCGCCATCAATCCGACGACGCCGTTCGACGCGGTCCTGACCGATGTCGACATGGTGCTGTGCATGACCGTATGGCCGGGCAAGGGGGGCCAGACGTTCATCCCCGACGTGCTTCATAAAGTTCGCGCAATCCGCACGGCGCGCCCGGATCTGTCCATCCAGGTCGATGGCGGCGTGAACGAACAAACCGCGAAAGAGTGCATTGCCGCCGGTGCTGACAATCTCGTTATCGGTAGCGCGCTCTTCAAAGCTCTCGACCGTTCGGCTCTGCTTACGTCCATTCGCCGTGCCTCTTCCTAAAATCATCCGTCGAATACTGTGGGTGTGGGCGTTCTTCGGCGCCATGCTTATCGTCATCCTCGCCATGGGGATTTTTGCCCCGCCCGAGGTCATCGATGCCGAAACGACGGTCGTGCTCACCGATCCGACGGGCATCCGCACGACGATGCAGGTCGACGTGGCCGACGAACCCGGCGAGTGGCAACTCGGGCTCATGAATCGTCCGGTCGTGGAAAGGGGAATGGTCTTCGTGTTTCCCGACCAACAGATGCGGTCATTTTGGATGAAGAACACGCTCGTGCTGCTCGACATCGCCTATTTCCGCGCCGACGGCACGTGGGTGTCATCGGCGCGCATGGAGCCGTGCGTCGCGGATCCATGCGTGACGTATCCTTCGGCGGGTCCGGCGATGTACGCATTGGAGTTGCCCGCCGGGGGCATCGGGCAGGGGATCGGCAGTGGTTGGACCTTGGCGCTCCGCTAAAGAGAGGAACGTCGTATAGCTCTAACGGAAGCCGTTTTTTTTGATTACCCCGCGTAGGACCGGAATCGGCGTTTCCGTTGCCGCGTAGGGTTGCAGCATGCTTTCCACGTTTCTCCGCCGCATCGACCCTGATACATTTTCGTTGGCGTCCACCATCGCGTTCACGCTCGGTACGGGCGTGTTGATCGGTCTTCTGTGCGCGCTGGCCGTCCGGGAAGTTCCGGTCGCGGTCCGGTCCGGCAGCGGCGCCACGGTGGTTGCCGTGACGTTCGATGGTTTCCGCGATGGCTTGCTGCGGGGGCGCAGCGCCGGACCGGTCCGGTTGTTCGCGGGAGAAGAGCCGGTCGACGTCTCCCCCGACGGATCGTTCGCCTTCGACCATCCCGGTTTTCACATCGAAGAGGTCACGGTCCACGTGCCCGACGGCATGCGGTTCATGGCTTCCCGTAAAGGCAAAAAGTACTATCCGGTGACTTCCGCGGCGGGGGAACGCATCGCCCCGGCCAACCGGGTGTACTTCCCCGACGAGGCATCCGCCCGGGCAGCGGGATTCTCTCGCTGAAACAGATGACGGATCGCGCGGGACCGCAGTACACTGTTGGTCCTATGCCGCCGTCCCCCCGTCGTCCCCAGGTTCCCCGCCAACAGTGGCTGCTCACGCTGCTGGTGTTCGGCACGCTCCTGTCGTTGTCGTTTTACTACCTCACCGCGCCCACGCGGTTGACGGAGCAGAAGTTCGAGGACGCGCGCGTCGTGTCGATCAGCGAAGTGACGAAAGGCTACCGCGAAGGGATCTTCTCGGAGATCACGGTGCGCGATAACCGCGTGTTCGCCGTCACGTCGACGGGCGCGGCCATCCAGTCGTACAAAGAGCCGCTCGATACGGTGTCGCAGCTCGGTTGGAACGATCCGGAGAACCCGACGGTCGTTACCGTCCAAAATACCGAGGCGGTGAACATGTTCGTGGCGATTCTGCCCGATCTGATTCTGCTCGTGCTCGTGGTCGGAGGCATCGTATGGTTGTTCCGCGGCATCGCGCGCAGCCAGTCCTCGGCCATGTCGTTCGGCAAATCGAAGGCACGCGTGGCGGATGCCAAGCAGGTGCGCACGCGTTTCAAGGACGTCGCGGGCGCGGACGAAGCCAAGGCGGAGTTGGTCGAAGTCGTCGATTTCCTCAAGAACCCCAAGAAGTACATCGACATCGGCGCCAAGATCCCGAAGGGCGTGCTCCTCGTGGGCGCCCCGGGCACGGGTAAAACGCTGCTCGCGCGCGCCGTCGCCGGCGAAGCGGGCGTGCCGTTCTTCTCCATCGCGGGTTCCGAATTCGTCGAAATGTTCGTGGGCGTAGGTGCGTCCCGCGTCCGCGACCTGTTCCTCCGCGCCAAGCGTAATGCGCCGTGCATCATCTTCGTTGATGAAATCGACGCCGTGGGTCGCCAACGCGGCGGTGCGGGCTTCGGCGGCGGTCACGATGAACGCGAACAGACGCTCAACCAGATCCTCACGGAGATGGACGGTTTCGAGCAGGGCACGAACGTCATCGTCATGGCGGCCACGAACCGCCCCGACGTGCTCGACGTGGCGCTCCTGCGCCCGGGCCGCTTCGACCGCCACGTGCACTTGGACAAGCCGGACATCGAAGCCCGCGAACAGATCTTGCAGGTCCACGCGCGCAACAAGGTGCTCGCGAAGGGCATCGACCTCGGCGTCATCGCTCGCCAAACCGTCGGTCTTACGGGCGCGGATCTCGAAAACATCATGAACGAAGCCGCGATCTTCGCCGCCAAACGCGACCGCAAGTCGGTCACGCAGAAAGACCTCGTCGACGCCCTCGAAAAGATCGCGATGGGTCCGGAGCGCGCCAGCCGCAAGCTCAACGAGAAGGAGAAGGAGATCACCGCGTACCACGAACTTGGCCACGCGATCGTCGGCCACTTATGCGAAGCGAGCGACAAGCTGCACAAGATTTCGATCGTCTCCCGCGGCTCCGCCCTCGGCGTCACGTGGTTCCTGCCGGAAGAAGATACGTACACCACGAGCCGCACGAAGTTCCTCGACGAGATCTGCGGCCTGCTCGGCGGGCGCGCGGCGGAGGCGTTGGTGATGAAGGACATCACGACGGGCGCCAGCAGTGACATTGAACGCGCGTCGTCGATCGCCCGCGGCATGGCCATGCGCTACGGCATGGACGAATCGCTCGGCCCCGTGGCGTACGGCGAATCGCAGGGAAGCGCCTCGCTCGGCACCGACCTGGCCAGCATGCGTAATTACTCGGAAGAGAGCGCCCGTAAGATCGACGCGTTCGTGAAGGGCACGCTCGACGAGCAGTACAAGCGTGCGTACGGCATGTTGCAGAAGCACGAGAAGAAGCTGCACGAGATCACGAAAGTGCTCCTGAAGAAAGAAACGCTCAGCGTGGAGGAGTTCATCGACATCTTCGAGGACAAACCCGTGGGCACCACGAAGCGCAAGAAGGCCGAGGCGAAGGAGAAGGAATTGAATTAGCGCTTCTGGTATTCACATAACAGCTTCCTTGTTGTTAAAACCGATTCTTTTAAGATTGAGTAGACCGTTTCTTTTTTGACGTCGTCGAGAAGGTGATTGCATCCGCAGATATGCACAACGGTTCCCTGTGTTTGAAGTGCTATCTCTAAGATTTTTTTGGCGGCGTATGCATCTCGAATATCGTTTTCTATTCGTAAAAATTGAGACCTATCTTTATCCACGCGGTGTTGGGCAATTTCGGGTGAGCGGAGTAATGTCGCAACTTCTTCATATAATGCAGCTGCATCCACTCTCGCACTTGCAACGTTCATGTTCCGAAATTGGATGCGTATGTCTTCCGGTTGCACAACGGTCGGTGATGAGGGGAGTATATTTGTAATATCAGGATGATCGACATGCTCGAACGGCAGATGATGCCTGTTCGCATACTCATGCGCTACATGCACTTCCTGATATAATACATTGTGCATTTGATGGAGTATGTATTCCGCCGTTTGTTGTGAAATGCGGTACTTACTTCGTTTCATAAGTATCCTCCTCACGCGTTCTTGATATTGATCGTGTTGTTGTAACTGTTTACTTGTTGCTTCAACTGTGATCGCTTTCGGCCGGATCGAATCCAGGGCAGACCGTGTCCGCTCGGCCATATCCTGGTCGAAGTGTATTGTGCCAAGTAGTAAGACGTCTGCCATATATTATTGTTATTTTAATATACTTATTTTTTTAGTCAAAATTAAACGGCCCCTGTGCGGGGACCGTTTTTGTTTCGTTCGAACGGGGATTATTTCACGAACACCAACTTCACCGTGACGGGGACGAACTCGTCGAGGAGCTTGTCTTTGTACGAATCGTTGCCGATGCCCCATTCCTTGCGGGGGAAGTCGTACGTGGCGAGCAGGTAGTCGTTCGTGATTTCCGCTTCGAGCGTGATGCTCTTCGTCTGGCCCTTGAGTGTCAGGTCACCCGTGACGTCATACATGTTGTTGCCCTTCGCGACGATCGACGTTGACGCGAACGTGGCCGTGGAACCCGAGGCCGTGTTGAAGAAGTCGGCTTTCTGCATGTGTCCGTCGAGACCCGCCGAGTCCGTTTTCACGCTGGTCAGGTCGATGTCCGCGGTGATCGTCGCTTTTTCGAGGTTCGCCGGTTCCGTCTCGTCGAGATCGACGGACGCCGTGTACGTCGTGAATTTGCCTTCGTGATCCACCACGTCGCTGCCGCCGACGAACGAAATGACGCTCTGCTCGGCGTCGATGCCCTTGATGCTGCCGTCAAACGGGGTTTCGGTTTGCGTGATCTCGGCCTTTTCGGCATCGGTGAGGGAGGACGTTTGGCACGCGGCCAACGCCAGGGCGGACAGGGCGAGGAGGGGGAGCGCTTTGCGCATGTGGAGAAAGGGGAAGAAAAAGGAGCGGCAAGTATACGGATGAAGAGATTAAGGGGAAGTTAATGCGCTGCTTAAATATGTTGCGTTCCGGAAAAGGTTCATTGAAACCACCTTCTCCTGGTACCGTGTGCGCACATGGAGCACTTCCTGCAGGAGCACTCATCGGCGTTCGCGGATTTCCGGTTGCTCGACACCGGCGACGGGTACCGTTTGGAGCAATGGGGCCCGTATCGCTTGGCCCGTCCCGATCCGCAAATCATCTGGAGCAGGCACCTGCCGGAAGAAGAGTGGCAGAAGACAGACGCGAAGTTCGTGACCGTCGGAGAGAGGGGGCGTTGGGACTTGCGCACGCGCGTGCCGGGATTTTGGACGGTGCAATACGCGCCGACCGGTTCCGACGTGGTCGTGTCGCTCAACGCGCGTCTGACGCCGTTCAAGCACACGGGTATTTTCGCGGAACAGGCGGCCAACTGGGAATGGATGGCCAAGGCCGTCCGCGGCAAAAAGAACCGAAAAATCCTCAACCTCTTCGGGTACACGGGCGCCGCGACCGTGGCGCTCACGGCGCTCGGACAGAGCGTGACGCACGTCGACGCGAGCAAACCGGCGATCGGCTGGGCGAAAGACAATCAGGCGCTCAGCAAGCTTCCGCCGGATTCGATTCGGTGGATCCTCGACGACGCGCAGAAGTTCGTGATGCGCGAATTGAAGCGCGGGCAAAAGTACGACGGCATCCTCATGGACCCGCCGGCCTTCGGCCATTCGCCCGACGGCAGGACGTGGAAGTTTAATCAGGATCTCCCGAACCTGCTCAGCGACTGCGTGGAGTTGCTTAGTCCCGACGCGGATTTCTTGCTCATTAACGGCTACGCGACCAACTCGTCGGCCATCGCGCTGAAGAATCTGTTGGAAGATTCGCTCAAAGGATGGAAGGGCGCGCTGGAGTACGGGGAGCTCTGCCTGCAGCAAAAAGACGAGCGCCTGATTTCGACGGGCATCTTTGCGCGGTGGAACGGGAATGCGTGACTGCATACGTAGCGCGACCGTACAACCTCGCTCGTGGAACCGTGCTGCCTTGAATAGGAGTGAGC
>DALYDP010000026.1:0-3541 GCA_031973095.1 Candidatus Peribacteraceae bacterium
TCATCTACCACAACGGCGCCGATTCGTATTACGCGGCGCGGGGATGGAGGGGGATTGTTAAGATCTAAAGGTGTTAAATACGGATAGATTCTCACCATCCTAAAAGTGCCCCATCCCAATCTTTAACAAACCCTTCGTCTACAATTTTTCTAGTTATCTCAACGCAGATTTTTTTAGATTTCTCCATAAACATTTCGATCGATTCGGGTGTACCGCCAATTTTCACAATTTTTTCGATGTCACTCCCATGAGCAACCTTGCTTCTGATGCTATAAAGCTGTTTTAGCATGTTAAATATTTCTTGTTTTTTTCCGGGCGCATCACCAATTAGATGTGCTCCTCGTTGTCTAATCTTGTAAGAAATATCACTGTCACCTGGCTCCAGTAAACCTTCGAGAGAAATTCCAAGTTCGAGTGCTATTTCAGAAGCTTCATATCTACGTAGTGCGGTATTTAGGCGATTGAGTGGAATGTTTAATCGATTTTTTTCGGCAGGATTAAAATTTACATACTTAGCCACGAGATTCTGAGCATCAATTTCTGAGATATCTTGTTTATCAATCGAAACGTGAAATGCATGCTCAATTGCTTGTGCACTCCAACCCAGAACGCCTCCAATGATTGGAGTGTTTATTTCGCATTCAAACCAGTGCGCAATTTCGCATACGGACGTGCCGTTTAATAGGCAGAGACATTTTATTATTTCTCGCATTTCTGCCTCCTTTGCTTCCTTTCGAT
Source organism: Candidatus Peribacteraceae bacterium (assembly GCA_031973095.1). Lineage (GTDB taxonomy): Bacteria > Patescibacteriota > Gracilibacteria > Peribacterales > Peribacteraceae > DALYDP01. The sequence goes on from DALYDP010000026.1 coordinate 739, forward strand.
GTGAGTCGAACGGATTATGGAGAAAGTCATATTTAAGCGCTGACTTAGGTCTAGGATGAGGAAATGAAGTTCCTCCGGTGTGTGCCGTATCTTTGATTCCGGTTAATTGATCTTTTACATCAGATTGGATTAATGATTCGAAAGGGACAATCGAAATATCTTTTGTGACTTTTATCCGGGATTTTGGATTTATTCCCCAAATCGCAATTACTTCTGACATCGGGACTGATTTTTTTGAAAGAAATGTTTCGAGTTGATCCAATACTTCTCCTGCACGTCGCTTTCGCGCTTGCGCCAGGGCCCAATGTGCAAAATCATCTAGCCCAATAGATTGTCCCCCTTGTGGAGAGCGCTGTATGAAGGAGTTATTTAAAATGCGCAGCTCTTCAATTTTTGCGAATTCTTGAGCAAGAATTTGGATAGAACCATCGCCCTCTTTTGTGCGCTGATTTAGTATCTGTTGATAACGGCCGGATTCAGGATTCATGTGATTAAGTTGCTCATGCGGTTCCGATTTTTTGCCTAGCTCTTCGAGTAGTGGAGCAACTTCTGAAATAATCATTGCTTGATTGTATGGCAAATATAATTTGAATGCCGAAGTAATCGTACGAGCAATCAGGAGCAGACACGAACGTGCCTGCCCCCGGGTTGCCCCTCTCTCAGAACGTCGTTTCCCACAGCTCCTTCGTCAGGGTGGTGCAGGCGAATGCGTCGAACGGTTTATCTTGGATGTGCAGGACGTGCCATTGCAGGCATCGTCCGTGCGGCAACCAGATCACCCGGAGCGCGGTAAATTTCTTCACCGTGTTTTCGACTACGAGTTCGTTCCATGCCCTTCCTTGAGCCGTCCAGGCGTGTTCGATGTCTTCGAACGTGTAGCCCTCGAATTCAATTGTCATCGTTTGATTGGCCTTCTTCACGATTTCAAGCGTGGCAATTAGTCGATTGGGCAAGAGCGAACGAACGAATGTCAGCGTGTGTGGCATGTCCCACTGCAACGTGAGTTTTTCCATGTCGTATTCCTTGTTTCCTTGTGTGTCGTAGAGAGGGGCGTCGGCCCCTCGGTATAAAGGACCAACGTTCTCCCTACGTGTGCGGCGGTAGGAAAGGGCGGCTGCGCATAGTACGCCTTTCCATGGGAAAAAAGCCATCGATGCCCTGAAGGAATGCGATACGCCGGTCGATCACTTCCACCAGTGTATTTTCGATTGCTCCCATTGCTCGGGTGTTGCGCGTTCCACGTTAAAATAATCATGGTATTTGTTCTTGTACGACCGCTGGAGGATGTAGAGGCGCCCGGCGATCCAGTGTGCGAGTCGCCGTTCGTCGGAGGACCATTCGGTCACTTCGTCGCATTCGTGAAAGCATCCGTCCACGAGCTCTTGGGCGTTGAAGACGTGTTCGCCGTTCGGCGCATGGATGTGGTACTTCGGTTTTTCCTCCCCCGGCCAAAACGCCTCTTCCAGCCGCCACCCCTGCGCGTGGTAGGCGGCAAGCTCTTCTTCCATCGTGCCGAAGGATTCTGGGTCGAGCGCTTCCATGGGAGTATCCTAGTCTCATGCACTCCCTGCTTTGGTTCAAGGCAAAACGCTACGGCTACGGTTGGTATCCGGCGTCGTGGCAGGGGTGGTTCGTGATGTTCACGTGGTTGGTGTTTTTCGTCGGGGCGTACGTGCGGTGGAATATCGAAACCCAGACCGGGTGGTTCCTGGCGGATGTCGGCGCATCGACCGCGGCGTTGGTCATCGTCGCCGCGCTCACGGGCGAGAAGGCGCGATGGCGGTGGGGCGGGGCGTGATGTCTCGCGGACGATGTGCGGACATTTTTGTCTGCATATAATTGACATACATTCTTGACAGGATACTTTGCGCGCGTTCGATTCTCGTTCTTTTAACCTGCACGGAGGTCTTTATGGCCAAGTTCATCGGTTTGTTTTTGTATACGCGTCATTCGGATGATGCACACCTTCGCGCGGTGGTTCACCGCAGGGGGGCGATGCGATCCGAGAATCAGGATTCGCCCAGAAGACCCTTTCCTTGGGGGTTGCAGCCGTTGTGCCGTGGACCACTCGAGGAAGGTGTTGAGCCCTTGGATGCGTTGTTCACGGCAGTCGGCGCGATGTTCGATACGTCGGACATCATGCCGAAAGAGGACGATAAGGCTGTTGTCCTGAGCAAACCTAAGGACCGGATGCTCATCTACGGGTGGGAACTCCCGTGGGACGAGGTCATGACACTTCGCATTGGTGCATGCACCGGTTCGGTGACGACCTTCTTCAGAAAGCAGGCGAGGGAGATACGACCCGTCAGTCTCGCAAAGCGGGACGAAACGGATGCGCGGGCTGTGGATACGATGCTCGTCCAAGAGCGGCTGGCGCTCCTGCGGGGTTTCAAGCATTTCGGGTGAAGCGTTTTCACCCGGCTGGATCGAACACCATAGCCTCCCTTCGGGAGGCATTTTTTATGCGTCACGTATTGTGAAAAAGCCGCTAAAATGCTATAATGAACGTGATATTCCACACACACATCCCATGAAGAACATGCAGCGTGCCGTGCGGTCCTTCGCGCGCAAACATCCCCATGCTGTCCTCGTCGTCACGGCGGCATCGCTCGTCGTGGCGCTTGCCGCTGTCGAAACGTCCGGCGTCCTGCCGCTCGAGGGCCAGGCGACGCCCATGTACGGTCCGCTGAAGACGCCCGGTTCGTCTTCTTCCCGGGCCGCGTCCGTTTCATCGAAGTCGAAGAGTTTGCGCGTGATCACGCGCGTCGCGTCTCCTTCGTCGTTGCGGGGTGCCGCGCCGTCG
>DALYDP010000026.1:3641-10759 GCA_031973095.1 Candidatus Peribacteraceae bacterium
GCGCGTGATCACGCGCGTCGCGTCTCCTTCGTCGTTGCGGGGTGCCGCGCCGTCGTCGGTTGCCACGAAGGCATGGACTGGGAAGGAGTGTTCGGGCGGCAAGCGTTCAAGCGAGGAATGCCTCGGCAAATTGCGGGAAGCGGCGAAAGGCGACATGGCGTGCTTTCTCGATGAGAGTTGTTACGATGCCATTCAATTTTGCCGCCTGACCCATAACGAGTGCGCCGCGCTTTCCGTCCGCAAGTGGGCGTATGACGCGTTGTTTCCGGGATGTTCCACCGACGAATGCGCAGCCGACGTGACGGCGTTGATGCAGGAGGCGCCGAAACCGCTCGCCGAGTGTTTGCTGTCCGCGGTATGTCGGGAATTGCTCGCCGATTTCCGCCGCGGCGAGTTCGCATGTCGTCGTTACGAGCCGTGTTTGGACGCGCTCGGTGCCCTCACGGCGGCTCCGTGGTGCGATGCGTCGTCGTGGTGCAAGAACATGAAAACGATCGATGCGCGTTACACGAAGTATGCGACGAAGTGCGTCGACGGTCCCACCGCCGAATGCAGGAAGGCGATTTCCATCGATCCGTTCGCGTCGAAGGGTGTGCGTCGCGTGCCGTGCGATCGCGATAACGAGTGCCGCGACGATGCGGATGAGCTCGCCGACGCGTTGGCGTACGGAAACATGGGTCGGAAGTCCGGCCGCGCCGTCGAGTGTTTCCTGTGGCCGCAGTGCAAGAAATCCTTCGAGCTCAGCATGCGGTGGGCGTGCGAGACCGTGAACCGGGAGCCCGATTGCGGCAATCACAAAGCGATCCACGAGTTCCTCACGAAAACGCGCCCGTCGTGCGTGTTCGGGTATACGGCGTCGTGCAAAGCCGAGATGGAAGCATTGCTGAAATGACGGTGATCCTTACGCCATCGCGTGCGCGATCGGCCGTCGGAAGCACAATGCCAAGAAGTATCCGATGATCACGATCGTGCCCACGGGCGTGGCCCAGTTGGGCACGTGGACGCCGAACGATTCGAGGATCATGACGGTTGCCAGCATGCCGATGGCGTACATGGCGCCGTTTTTCAGGTAGGGATACCGTTTGATCCGGTCGATGTTCGAGACCGTGAGTTGGCGAACGACCACGGCGCCGATGCCGTTGCCGACGAGGATGAGCAGCACGTTCATCGTGAAGCCGAACGATCCGACGACGCCGTCGATGCTGAAGCAGAGGTCGATGACTTCGAGGTAGAGGATTTTGCTCCAATCCGATCGCGCGCCACTGTCGGCGGCAAGTTCTTTTTCCGCGAGCTCCGCGTGTTCCTTGAAGCCGTGCGACAGGAAGAAAACGGTCGAACCGATCGCCGCGCTGAACGCGAGCAGCGGCTCTGCGTGTACCGAATACCACGTGATGACGGCGATCGCGATCGACGCCAGCAGGTAGAACCATGTTCCGTGGCGCAGCGCGATGCGTTCGACGGGAAGGCCAAAGTGCTTTTCCTCTTTCAAAAACCAATGAAGGAAGAGCAGGAGGAGGAATACTCCTCCGCCGCAGAGCATGAGCGGCGCGGTTTCGCGCACCGCGTCGGCCGCCGCCGCGTCGCCGCCGAAGGTCGCGCCGATCGCTTCGAAGACGCCGAAACCCGGCGTCGCAAGCCATACAATGGCGGTGGGAAGCAGGCCGCGCACCGCGAAAACCGCGAAAAGGATGCCCCATAGGAGGAAAAACTTTCGCGCTTTCGGCGACATCGTGCGAAGGACTTCCGCGTTGATGACGGCGTTGTCCAGCGATGAAACGACCTCGAAAACGACCAATCCCACGACGGTCACGACGGCGGAAATCATATGCGCATTGTAGCGCATGCGACTGTCTCGAATACGGGACGGTGACGGGTTTTTTGGTAGACGCGAAAAAGGAGCGAGGAATGGGAGGGTGCGTCGTCTTTCACGATGCCGCTTCCGCCATCATCGCGCAGCGCACCATGCGCAGGGTCGTGAAGGGGATCTTGCCCCCGAGCGATTCGAACGCCGGCTTCAGGCGCTCCAATCCGCATTGTTCAAACGCCTCGCGGATGCGCTCCGCGTCGCGTACGTTTTCCAGCAAGTATTGGGGGCGGACCGGAATTCCCTCGGCGATGAATTCCTCGATGTACAGCAGCACGCGGTCGGGTTTTACTCCCGAGCGTTCGACGATCGATTCGAACGGCGCGCACTCCGCCAGCATTTCGCGGATGAGCATCGCGCGTTTCTGCTTCGTTTGGCCCTTCGTGGTCGGCGATTCCTTGCGCTCCGCATCGTCTTCGCGTTCGTAGGAGCGTGTTTCGAAGGTGAAGAGCGGGCGGGGAACGTACGCGCCCATTTCTTCCGCCATCGCGTCGTAGAGTTGGGTGACGAGCGGTTCCGCGCGGATCGACGACGCGTTCCATCGTTCCACGTACAGGCGGCCGGGGTTCCGCACGCGGCTGAGCGCCACATACGCTTGGCCGGGCTCCCACAGCGCGGACAAATCCACGATGAGCGAGTCGAGCGACGCGCCTTGCGCCTTGTGGATCGTCGTGGCCCACGCGAGCGTGACCGGGAAATTCCACGCCGAGACCAGTTCCTTGCCGTCGCCGTCGAGATACGAGAATTTCTGCTTCTCCACTTCCACCACGTCGCCCGTGAGCAGTTCCACCACCAGCAGTTCGTCTTCGATGCGGCGCACGTGCCCGAGGGAGCCGTTCACGAACAGCTGCGGTTCCTGCGGATCGTTTTTTCGCATCATGACGAGCGCGCCTTCCTTGAGCTGGAGTACGTCGGGAATGGGCATCGCGCGCTTGGCGGAATCGATGGCCCGCGCGTCGCCGGCGTATTCGGTTTCGAACGACCGCGGTTGGCCCGGGATCAGGTCCAGGCGGCGGCGGTTGAAATCGTCGGCCCGCGCGCGGTGGGCATACAAGCGCGTGCCTTCGGTGTCATCGGTCGCGTAGCCGGTGTGTGCGTCGAGGAACGTGCGCACGTCGTCGTTCACGGTACCGCTGCGCACGGCGTTGAGGATGTCGAGGAAATCACCGTCCTTCGTGCGCATCACGGTGTCGAGTAGCGCCGGGAGGAACGCGCTTTCTTTCCAGGTCGGATGTAAAAACGCCCAGTCTTTCTGCATCGCGCCGGGCGTCACGGGCGGCAACTGGGCGAAGTCGCCGACGACGATGATCCGGAGCCCTCCCCACGGTTCGTCCTTCTGGCGCGCGGCGCGGGCGATGCGTTCCGCCGCGTACAGCGTCGCGCCCGAGAGCATCGAAATTTCGTCGATCACCACGCACACGGCGGATTGCAGGCGGTTGAGCAGTTTGCGGCTGCGCATGGCGCGCAGGACCGTTTCTTCCACGCCGCCTTCCATGATCCCGAGCCCGAAGAAGCTGTGGAACGTCCGTCCGCCCACGAGCACCGCCGCCGCTCCCGTGCTTGCCACGATGGGGAACGCGTCCGTCGGCTTGCCACGCAAATAGCGGTGCAGGAGGAAGCTTTTGCCCGTGCCGGCCGCACCCGTGAGGAACACGTTGCCTTGGCGTTCGAGGATGTCGAGCGCCTTCGTTTGGCATCCCGTGAGTTCGGCCTGCGCCTGGGTCGTCGACATGCCGCGCCATGGTAGCGGACGTGGGCGCGGACCGTGCGAAAGCGTCGGGAAAATCATTTGCTCCGCGTGCGATGCGGAGCGGATACGTTTTTTCTTCCGAAACGATGTCTCCCGCCATAAAGAGGCTCAGTCACATTGGGGATGCTGTAACGAACGGAATTGTTTGATGTTATACATCTCGTTTTTTATCCGCCGATGCTCAATCTGCAGATCAGAACATCGTGGAATAGTTTACATCTTCTTGGATCGAAGACCGAGGTCTTTTAGTTATTTTCGTGACGTGATGACTACGCGAATCTTTCGAGTCCAAATGCGAATGGTACGATCATCGTCACCATCATGACGATGCTGATGAAGCTGAAGAATGCATTCCATGCTTTGCGTATGATTTGATGCTACTTCAACGGTCAATTGTGGTCATGTCATGGCTTTTTCTTGATCCGCGGAATATGTGCGTCATACGTGCGATAGCACATCGTTGCGAACATTAGTCTTCGTTGCCCAGAGCTTTCGACATGGGCAATGATGAGACATACCACCCTCTGGCTTTGTCGTGGTATATGCCATCGAGGTATACAGTGCGCCCGTTTGTTTCGCGGATTTTGTAACGCATGTTTTTCGAATCGATGCCTTCCTCCAAATCAACAGAGAATTCGTACGGTTCGAATGCGATCCGAACTTTTTCATGCCACGCCAATTGGATTTCTGTGCAGCGGGCGAGGTGTTGAATGTAGCATGTCTTCACATGGGCAATGTCGCACGCTTGCACACCGGACCAGTCGACGTTTCCTCCGCACACGATCTGTTCGATGCGCTCCGTGTGCGTCGTCGTTTGTTCCGGGTGAGGGGTGGGCTCGGAATTCGAAGGTGCGGTTGAGGTGTCGAGGAACGGCTCGCGAGGAAGTGCGAGTTCGGCGATCTCCCGTAGGCGCATGAACGCGATCGTCACGTCGCGAACTCTGGCGCGGATCACGCCCGGTTGCATGGCAGCCATCAGGGTACGTTGCGTGTCGGGGCGCGAGAGGAATTCATCCCAGCCTTCATCGTCGAATGAAAGACCGACCAACGCCAGGAATTCACGCATGCGCGCGCGTTGCTCTTCCGTGCACTTCCTCATTTTCGGATTCAGACATGCAAAGACGTCGGGGTTGATGGCCTTCGCCGCGGCTTCGACGCGCGCATCGAGCGGGGGATTGAGCGCCGCGTCCATGATGAAACGTTCGAGTGAGTCCATGGGTTTGCCAACCTGCCGATGCGGGGAAGGAAAGTCAACGATCTGTATCTTTATATATGACACGCATCGAGTCCGCGCTTGCGAAGGTATTGCTGGTGGTACTCTTCGGCCGGCCAGAACGTACTCGCCGGTTCGATGACGGTGGCGATCGGCTTTTTAAACCGCTTCGAGGCTTCAAGAGTCGCTTTCGAGCTCGCTGCTTCGCTCGCCTGGGAGTCGGAATGCGTGAAGATCGCGGAACGGTATTGATCGCCGATATCCGGACCCTGCCGATTTTTTTGCGTGGGGTCGTGGTTATCCCAGAAGATTTGCAACAGGTCGGCGTACGAGACGATCGACGGATCGAACGTCACTTCCACCGCTTCCGCATGGCCGGTGCCGTGGTGGCACACCTCTTCGTACGTCGGGTTTTCCATCGTGCCGCCCGTGTAGCCCACGCGTGTCGACACCACGCCCGGCGTCCGGAGGAATGTTTCTTCCACGCCCCAGAAACATCCCGCTGCGAATGTTGCAATATCAATGTGCACCATGGGCGTCAGCATACCCGATTATCACCGTGCGCACGTGCCGGCGGCGTCCGGGTAGGCCCCGTCGTAGATGCAGATGAGGCCGAAATCGCATTGGAATCCGGCGATCCCGCCGCAGATTTCGCCTTCCTTGGAGCGCGGGCGTTCTGTGACGCTCGAAACCGCGCTGGAAGCAGCCACGGCCGTCGAGGACGTCGAATCCGTTCCGGCGTCGACGATCACGAATTCCGTGACGGTCACGCCGTCATCGCCGTGGACGATGTTTGTGCGGCCCTTGAGGGCGATGTGTCCGTCTTCGTAGGAGACGATCGCGGTATCTTCGTCTTCCCATTCGATGTCGGTGACGTAGAACGTGCCGCCCAGGACCGCCGGGGTGAGGGAGAGCGCGGAGACGTTCGAGCGGATGTACGCGTCGGCTGCGTCTTGGTTCTGGGTAGAGGCGGAGCACGCCGTGAGCGCCGCGAGGGAGATGAACGAGGCCGCGGCGAATGCGCCGATACGCGAGCGGAAGAGCGTCGTCATGGGAGGATGTGCATCGATTGCGACGGCAGTCGTTGCCGCCAGGGGCGGGAGGGGGGCATTGTCCACGCGGTCACTCTGCAGGATGCGGGTCATGCTTTCGCTTGCGGCATGGACCATGCGATGGTTCCGCGTGCGTGGAAAGCGGTACGATTCCCTCGACTTTCCCCCTTTCATCCATGATGAACATCCGCGCCTACGTCGCAGAATTCCTCGGCACGATGCTCCTCGCGCTCATCGTGATCCTCTCCGGTAATTCGTGGCTGCTCCAACTCGGCATTCCCGTCGCGTTCCTCGCGGGCGGCACCCTCGGCTTCTCGGTGTACGCCATCGGATGGTTGTCCGGCGCGCATCTGAACCCCGCGGTCACGGTCGCGCTCGCGAGCATCAAGAAGATCTCCATGCAGGACGCCGTGTCGTACATCCTCGCGCAGCTGCTCGGCGGCCTCGCGGCATTGGCAGTCGCGTCGTACGTCGGCGGATACGAACTCACTGTTGCCACCCCCAACACGGCGCTCGTCACGATCATCGAAGCCATCGGCACCTTCGTGCTCCTGTGGGGCATCATGGCGGTCGTCAGTGGCAAGGTGCACGATTCCGCATCCGGCATCGTCATCGGGGGTTCGCTCTCGTTCGGCGTCTTGCTTGCCATGGGTCTCGGCTCCAACGGCGTCTTGAACCCGGCGGTCGCGCTCGCCATCCATTCCTTCACGCTCTCGAACATCGTGGGTCCGGTCGTCGGCGCCCTCGCGTCCGTCTGGTTGTACCAGTGGATCGCAACGAAGCCGGCCCGCCACCACGCGGCCTGAGAGGAGTAACGAGAAGGGGTAAAATCAAGGGGACGTTGTCACCCTGGAAGCGCCAAGGCGCTTCCAGGGTTTTGCTGTCGTTACACTGACTACAGCGTTATTTTTTTTGTTTTCTAGCGTACCGATGAGTCAGGTAACTGGCACGGGCCAGCGCCATTGCAATTCCCAGCAAGAATAATGGCCAACCAACGATGATCATTGGTGCCTTTTCAACCGACGTTCTCCAGTCGAGTTCTGCAGACCGAAGAAGTCGATCAATGCTTGATTGCAGTACTACGCTGAGTACTGCTACAACAGCGCCAGTACTAAGAAACGGGATCAAGAAGTCGGGTATGTTCGAAGCCATGAGGTTCTCCTGATATGAAGGAACGTGGGGTGGCGGACATTTTTTTATCATTTAATCCTTTTTTACAATATTTGCAAGTAAACGCTG
>DALYDP010000027.1:0-6568 GCA_031973095.1 Candidatus Peribacteraceae bacterium
GTCGAAAGGCATCGTAAGAAGCCTGTCCCGAGCCTGCCGAGGGAACCACTCTGCCATCCCTCCGATGAAAGTATGCCAAAACACGCGCGATACCAAAAGTCGAAAGGCATCGTAAGAAGCCTGTCCCGAGCCTGCCGAGGGAACCACTCTGCCGTTTTTCCGTGGATAGATCGCAACGAAACGCCAGCACACGGAAAGAGTAGACAAGCCGCTTCGTCTCCCATTGTGACCCCTTTTTCGCAGGGTATACTTTTGCCTCCTCCCATCTCCCCATGAAGCGCTCCATCGCACTCTCCCTCGCACTGCTACCTCTCGCAGGCTGCTCCCTATTCACGACCCCCACTCCCCCGGTCGAAGAAGAACAAACATCGTCCGTGGCCGAAACCAAGAATGTCATCTACCGCGGCACGCTCCTACCGCTCGGCGCGAGCATCTACATGGAAGGCACGCACCGCCTCGAACTCGAGGACGGCCGCTTCGTGCTCCTTGAAGCCAACGGATTGATTCTCGACGAGTACCTCGCCATGGATGTCGAAGTGTTCGGCGCCACGCGCCCCACGACGGAAGGCGGCGGCATCATCATGCGCGTCGAACGCATCGCCGAATTCGTCGAAAGCTCGGTCGCCGTTTCCTCGGAAGCGATGACCTCCTCATCTTCGTCGACCATGTCATCGGCAGCGATATCAGTCGCACCCGCAGTCCCGAGCAGCGCCCCCGTCGCGGTTTCCCGCGCCTCCGTGGCGCCCGTTGCCCCCAGCAGCGCGCCCGTCGTCGTCTCATCCGTGCCTCCGGCACCGGTCTCGTCATCTTCCGCGGCCACCGATGCCGTATCCATCCGCGCCGCCACGATGGCAAAGGCCAATATGGACGCGGCGAACTGGACGCAGCAGTACTGCTCCAGCCACACAGGCTTCTGCTTCCCGGTACATAAAAACTGGTGGTATACGTCGTTTGGCGCAACCTCCAGCAGCCAATGGCACGTCGAGCTCTCCTCCGAAGAACTCGTCGCCCTCGGAGACGGTCCGATCAGCGTCGTTCTCGTATCGGGCGCCGCTCCGGTCGCAGACGGCCAGGTGACGGTGGAGAACGGAATCGCCACGGGCATCCGCGCATGGACCAACAACCGCCATTTCGTGATCAGCGCGCCTTCCGCTCTCGAAACCGCCGTCCGCTACATCACGCAGGAACTGAAGGTCGCCCCGGTCTCTTCGTCGTCTAGCGCGCAGCAATAATCCGGATTCGCCCCGCGCGTGCGGGACGCGCGTCTGTGCGAAGAGATTTCCGTGGTATAGTGACCGTACATGGCCACGTTCTCCTACATCGCGAAGAATCCCGAAGGCGCAGAAACGCGCGGGATCATCGATGCGGCGTCCGCCGACGCGGCGCGCGAAGAATTGCGCAAGCGCGGAGTATTCACCGAAGACATGCGGGAAATTCCGCGAACAAACGTCGTGCAGAAAACGAAAGCGGAGAAAAAACCCGCGCCCCTCCCGTGGAGCGGTGCGAACAACGGCAGCGCACCGAAGATGCCGGATGCCCCGACGTACGCCCCGCTGCACGAAACCCTCCGCGTGTTCGCGGGATGGCTGCTCGCATGGTACGGCGTCATCTACGCGCTCGGGTTCCTTGAACAATCGGGCAAGCTCCCCGAACTCCCCTTCGTACGCGAACTCTTCGAATCGCGCCTCGTACTGCAATTCACCTTCGGCACGTTCCTCGTGCTGGCAATGTCGAACGCGCACCGCTGGCTCGGCGGCGGCACGCTGAAAGGATTCATCCTCGGCGTCGCCTTCATCGCATTGCTCGCGGGGTTCGTGATGTACGGATGAAGCGAAAGAACGCTGAACGATGGAATGTAGAACACAACGTTCCACGTTCCACATTCCACATTCCACACTCCACGCTCTACGCTCTCGTTCCGCATTCCCCATCAGAGTCCCAACTGCTTGCGGATTTCGTCCGCCTGCGCCTGGTCGTCCTGCTTCACGGACTGCTGCTGCGTGATACCCTGAAGGTCACCCCAGTCGCGAGCATGGTTCGTCTCGAGCTTCTGGAGCTGAAGAAGGTGCTTCGGCGAGAGTTCAGCGAACTTGCGTCGCTCCTCCTCGAGGATTTTCTGCAACTCGTCGACCTGGAACTGCGACAGCTTGGGAATGGCTTGGATAATGCGCCACTTCTCGTCGCGCGTGAGCGAGATCGAACCGCGGAGCAGCGTGAGGAACCCCATCTCGTCGAACGTCGTGTTCGGGTGATCCGGGATAACGATCGATTGGTTGTTGAGCTGGCCCGTAATGGAACCGAAACGGTAGTCGCCGACTTCGCCAAGCACGCGGATGTCTTCATCGTCGTAGCCCATCTCCTTCGTGGCGATCGTGCCGACCGGCGGGGGCGGCGGGCCCATGTCCTGCGGGGGAACGCCGGAACCGTCGTCATCGCCCTGCGCGGCTCCGCCTTGGGCGGGCGGCGGCGGAGGCGTGCCGAACACCTGGGTCGGATCGAGTCCGTCCTGGGGCACCGGATCTCCGGGGCGCGGGGGCTGTGCGTGCTGGTCGTCTGCCATAGTACGGATAGTTTAGCGCTGGAAGAACGATTGACAAAGGAAAAGGGCGATGCGCGGTCGTGCGAGAGAGTAGAAAGTAGAATGTAGAAAGACTAAACGAACACGTGATCAAGCTATCCCCTATTTTCTACTCTCTACGCCGATCGCTCTCCCTCAACCCCTACAAGCTTCTCCGCCGCCCTCCGAACGCGCAGGACGAATGCCGGATCGAACAATTGCGGAAACCGCATGTCCGGCAAACCGCTTTGCCGCGTGCCGAACAACTCGCCGGGGCCGCGCAGCTGCAGATCGATCTCGGCCAGATGGAAACCCGAGTGATGTTGCTCCATGGCTTTGAGGCGAGGCGAACGCGACTGCTCAGGCGTGGTCGTGAAGAGGAAACAGTGACTCTGGTGCTCGCCGCGCCCGACGCGCCCGCGGAACTGATGCAACTGCGACAGACCGAACCGCTCTGCGCCCTCGATGATGATGATCGACGCGTTGGGCACGTCGATGCCGACTTCGATGACAGACGTGCTCACGAGAATATCTGATTCCTTCGCTTTGAACGCCGCCATGACGGATTCTTTTTCCTCGGCAGGCATGCGTCCGTGAAGGAGCGCGATGCGGCGGTGCGGGAACGCCATTTCCAGGCGCGCCTTCTCCTGCTGCACGTTCTTCACTTCGCGGATGTCTTCCGATTCCGACTCCGCGATGAGCGGGCAAATGACGAACACTTGCCGGCCTTCCGCGATCTGCTGATCGATGAACAATTCCACCGTCTTGCGGTCATTCGGCGACACGACCTTCGTGTGGATGTCTTTCCTGTCTTTCGGCTTCGTCTGCAAGACCGACAAATCGTGGTCGCCGTACGCCGTGAGGGCGAGCGTGCGCGGGATCGGCGTGGCCGTCATCGAAAGGAAATGCGGCGAACCTTTGTCTTTCAACCGCGCGCGCTGCGCAACGCCGAAACGGTGCTGTTCGTCCACGACCACGAGCAGCAAATTGCGGAATTGCACGGAATCTTCGATGAGCGCGTGCGTACCCACGATGACGTCGACCGTCCCGGCGGCGAGCGATTGCCGAACGGCGTCTTTTTCGCCCGCGGTCATGGAACCCGTAAGCAACTGTACGTTCGGCATGCGGCGCGAGGCGCCGTCGACGGCGACGGCGTTATGCCACGTGAGGAGTAGTTTCGAAATCGAAAGCACGTGCTGCCTGGCCAATACTTCGGTGGGGACCATGATGGCCACTTGCCCGCCGTGCGCGATCGCATTGGCAGTGACGGCAACGGCTACGAGCGTTTTACCGGAACCCACGTCGCCTTCGAGCAGGCGCGACATCGGCCTGTCTTTTTCCATATCCTTCAAGATCTCGTAGATGGCGATGCGCTGGTCGTCGGTCGGCGTGAACTTGAGGGACGAGAAGAAACTCTTGATGAGCTCCGCGTCCATCGGAATCTTCAAACGGTCCTGCGCGGCCGATTTCCACTCTTTCTTCCGCTCGAGCGCCTCTTGTTGCACGCCGAGCATTTCTTCGAACGCGATGCGCTCCCGCGCCCGCTCCACCGCCGCGGGATCCTCCGGGAAGTGCAATGCTTCGACGGCTTCCGCGCGCGACATCAGGCCTTCGCTTTTCACGAGGTCCGCGTCGAGAGTGTCGGGTAACTCCTTGATCACGTGGCGCACGAGCGCAATTTTCTCGCGCAGCCACTTGCTCGTGACGCGGTCGTGCTGCGGATAGAGCGGCACCAACCGCCCCGCATGGATGAGCGCGCGGCTTCCTGCGATCTCGAACGTCGGGCTCGACATCTCCAAGCGCACGCCGACTTCTTTCAGTTTGCCGGTAAGCACCACTTCGCTCTCGTCCGGCAGCATCCGCTTGATGTGCGGTTGGTTGAACCACGTGACTTCGCACGTATCGCCCACCGTGTCGGTGAAGGTCGTTTTCAGCAAACTCTTGCCGCCGCGCAAGCGCGTGAACTTCACCGTGCCGACCGTGCCGCGCACAGAGACCTTCTCGCCGATGGGGCATTCCGCGAGGGTGCGGACCTGGCTCAAGTCCTCATGCCCGCGCGGCATGTAGAGGAGCAGGTCCTTCACGGTCTTGATCTCCATCTCCTTAAGCGCGTCGACAAAATCCCCCGTCGTATGCAAGAGCTGCGCCGTCAGGGGGCTCGAAACCTTCATGCCTGCAATATACCTGGTCACCCTTCGGCTCCGCTCAGGGTGACAGCGACGCACATATTCAAGGCAATCTAAACAATCAGTCCGCTGTCATGGTGAGCGGAGCCGAACCATGACGCGGGCTTACAGCCTATACATCACCGACGCCAACCCTTCGACAGACTCAAGATGACGGCCTTACAACTTATGGATGACGGAAGACAAGAATTCCTGATCCTTCGGTGCCGCGAGCATATTGACCGCGTCGGCGGGCTTTACCCAACGCGCCTCAAGGATGCGAGGATCAGCCGGATGGAGCTTTCCGTCGCGCGTCGTGAACAAGAACACCGTGATCCGCTTGAGGCGCGTGCGATCTTCGGCGCCCGTCGCGTCGAGCGGATAACGCGTGAAACTGCCGAGCGTTTCGACGGTCGTGAGGTCGACGATGCCGGTCTCTTCCATGATCTCGCGGCGCGCGGCGGTTTCGTATCCCTCTCCCTCTTCGACACCACCCTTCGGCAACGACCACGAACCGCTGCGCTGACACACGAGCGCCATGAGCCCCTCCCGGTTCAACACGACGCCGCCCGCGGAACTCTCGTACCGCATGTGCGGGACCGCCTGCTTCTGCTTCACGATCGCTTCGGCCATGCATAGGCAGCTTGTCACTCGCCTTCCCGCGGCGCAAGGCTGGTATACTGGATGCATGGCTGACATCCGATCCCTCTACGATGAACACAAGCATTTGCCCGAGGATGCACAAAAACAAGCGGGCAAAGCGATCGCAGGAGCGATGAAACCGGAGATCGAAGAGTTCCTAAACGTGCTCCTGGGGCTCCTGGAAAAGAAAGAAATCGACCCCGCCGACCCAAAAACGTTCCTGAACACCGCCGTGTACGAGAAATTGGGACAAACCAACAAGGACAAGATCGACCTGGCACTCATCAACCTGGGTCACATGCTCGAGGACACGATCGAATTTCGCCTCTCGAAACTCACGCCGGATTCCTCGCCGCAGCTTGAGACGATGATCGCGGGATTGCTGCAAACGAAAACGCGGATCGAGGAGAAAGCGGGAGATGTGTTTAAGTTTTAAAGCTGCCTCGCATCAATCCACTTGATCCGGTCGTCGCCCTTCTACCGGGTCAGGCCTCAGTACAATTTTTAAAACTGCTGAAATAAACAACGAATCAAGGCAATTGTTGGAAATGTTTTCAAATTAAAAAATTAAAACGTGATTGAAGATTAAAATAAATATTATATATTCATAATATGCAAATGAGAAAACCTGAAGAGCAAGAGGGCACAATTTTTCAGCCAACCCTAAATGAATGGAAATCGCTTATTCCAACATTTCGAGATTCGCTGGATAAATTTTATACACTTTCTGAGAGCGTAAAGAATGATACTCAATTCGCAAAGACATATGAGATTAATCGCTCCCAATTTTCAAGAGTTGTTAACGGAATTGATAGGCCATCCCCGCGAATAATGAAAATAATTAAAAATACGTTACCCAAATTTTATGAAACAGTATTAGAAACATATGGATCTACTGGATCAGTAGAAGAAATGGTAATTCTATACAAATCACTCTTAGAAAATGATAAGGCGTTGGCCAAAGACCTACAGGATGCAGTAAGCGAATTACTTGAAAAATTTAATGATCGTAATCGAGAGAAGATATTTCATATCTTACTTCGAACAATTAACAGATGAATATTGCTCCTATGCAAAATTTAGAACATCCGAATATCGAGTAAAATTTATCAAACCGAGTTCCCTGACCGGTGACGAGGGGCGTATGAGGACTGACACAGACAAGCAACGCCATCTGCTACAACTGCCTCGCGTCGATCCACCG
>DALYDP010000027.1:6668-10655 GCA_031973095.1 Candidatus Peribacteraceae bacterium
TTTCTGGGTCGACGCGCGAGAGTTCGTCGAAGAGCGCCCAGCCGTCGTCTTGGTCATACAGCGCTTCGAGTTCTTTGCGCAGTTCCGGATCGGCCTCGGGCAATGGGCGCAGGCCGTCGACCACCGCGCTGATATACAACATCGATCCCCCCACAAGCACCGGCACGTTGCCGCGCGCGTGTATCTCCGCGATCACGGCGTTCGCTTTCTCTTGGTACCACGCGATGGTCACCTGCTCTTTGGGATCCAACACCGAGAATAGGTGGTGCGGGATACTCCCCTTCTCTTCATCCGTGATCTTCGCCGTACCGATATCCATCCCTGTATAAAACTGCCGGGAGTCGGCATTGATAATCTCCGCAATACCGCGGCTGTCATGGTGAGGTGCGAGCGAACGCGAGCCACGAACCATGACATACTTGCACAATTCGATTGAAAACCCCGTTTTTCCGCTGCACGTGGGGCCGAGCACCACGATCACAGGTTTCGCCGACGCCGCGAGATGCGCGTCCACGAGCGGTTGCCAATCGTTTTTACCCAAGGGTTCCACGTCCCTATTCCACCACATTCCGGACCGGGTGCCTACTGCTGGGGCTAGCCGAAAAGTAGTAGAATGGTGACGTACCCCACACCTTTCATGCACCCCTTGCTCCAGTCCATCTCGAGTCGCATTAACCGAGGCACGCTCACGCCGTACAACATGGTCATCCCGACCGTCATCGAAAAGACGCAGTTCGGCGAACGCGTGTACGACATCTACTCGCGCCTCCTCGAAGAGCGCATCGTCTTCATGGGCACGGCGATCAACGACGACGTCGCCAACTCCATCATCGCGCAGCTCCTGTTCCTCGAAAAATCCGACGCGAAAAAGGACATCACGCTCTACGTGAACTCCCCCGGCGGCCAAGTGACCTCGACCATGGCGATGTACGACACCATGCAGCACGTAGCGCCCGACGTCTCGACGGTCTGCCTCGGTATGGCCGCTTCCGGCGGCGCGATCATCCTCATGGGCGGTCATAAGGGCAAGCGCTTCGCCCTCAAACACTCCGAAATCATGATCCATCAACCGCTCGGCGGCACGGAGGGCCAGGCGACGGACATCGCGATCCACGCGGAGCACATCATTAACATGAAGAACACGCTCAACGAGCTCATCGCCAAGCATACGGGAAAGAAAGTCGATCAGGTGAAAGCGGATACCGAGCGCGATAAGTTCCTCACGGCTAAAGAAGCTCTTGAGTACGGACTCATCGACAAGATCATCGATTAATCCTGACTGCGATTCTCAAGAGAGGGCTTCGGCCCTCTTTTTTGTTATTACGACGACGAACGTTTTTTCGTCGGGGGCTAGGGAACCTTGTTCGGTTCCCTCTGCCCCCGACACCCCAGCACCCTCCTAACAGTACCGAGTCGTGGGTAATTCGAACCCGGGATGCGGTACCGGCTCGCGTGTCGCCGATAAGTGGGCCATGAAGGAGCGATACAAGGATTGAGTGATCAGGGCGCACGAAGAAATTCTTCCCGTTCCGTGGCGCGGGCGCCGCAGCCGAGGGGGTGAAGGGGTAGCTCCCTTTTTCGCCCATCGCGAAACGTCGAACGACGTCGAGCAACGTGCGACATTGCCGACGTCGTGAGACCGGGAGCGTGCGGAGCGGGAGTCTGCGGCGCAGCGCTTTTGGGTACTTTTGGCGCCGCAAAAGTACCGAAGAAATTCGGATAACAACCGATCGGTGCCTACGCGTGCTCAGCAAGGAAATAAAAAGAACGCCCCATACGGAGCGTCCTTTTACATTCTTTAATCTCTTATTTCTTCTTGGCCGGAACAACCTTCTTCACCGGAGCCTTCGCGATGATCTTCGGCGCGATCGGTGCCTTCACCGGGGCGGCTGCCGGAACCGGCTTGGAAGAAGCATCGCATACGGACTGGCAACCGAAGCCGCGGATGGCGGCGACGTAGAAGAGGATCCAGACGATGGCGTTCATCGCCGGGGGCATCGTGTCGTTGAGGGAAAGCCCCGAGAGGACCGACTTAAGCATAAGCCCGGCCGGGATCGAAAGGAGCGCCACGCCGGCGACGAACGTGCCGACGGCCGGCATGAAACCGAGCGCGATGAGTACGCCGCCGACGATCATGAGGCCCGGAAGCAGATAGCCCCAAACCATGCCGACAGGCTCAAGGGCTCCGAGTCCGCGGCCGACCGCTTCGGCGAACGTCGCCGCATCGAGATAGTGCGCGACGCCGACGAGCGCCAACGCGATGCCGAAACCGATGCGGACGACCAACCTGGCCATCGCCATCGGATGGGAAGATGAATGGTGCATACAGGAGGGAAAGGAAGTCGAAAGACTCGTTGGGAACCAGTGTGAACGCCCGCGAGCACGCACGACAAGTGCGCCGACGCATCGTATGTTGCGTAGTAGCCGAACGTTGTATGCTCCCCGGCGTGTTCCACTTGGACACATCGACGGCACTCGGACGGCGCGGCCGCATCGAAACCATGCACGGCCCCATCGAAACCCCCGTGTTCTTCCCCGTGGCGACCGACGGCGCGATGCGCGGTCTGACGCTCGAAGACACCCGCGCCCTCGGCTCGCGCGTGCTGCTCTGCAACACGTACCATCTGCACCTGCAGCCCGGCGAAGACGTCGTCAAGCAAGCGGGTGGCCTGCACGAATTCATCGGGTGGGACGGACCGATCCTCACGGACTCCGGCGGGTTCCAAGTGTTCTCGCTCCAGGACTTGATGACGATCGAAGAGCACGGCGTGCGCTTTAAGTCGCACCTCGACGGATCGCCGCTGTTCCTCGGCCCGGAAGAAGCGATGTGCATCCAGCACGACCTCGGATCGGACATCATCATGTGCTTCGATCAATGCCCGCCCTCGACCGCCCCGCGCACGACGCAGGAAGAGGCGGTCGACCGCACGATCAGGTGGGCGAAGGAGTGCAAGGACTGGCACATGAAATTGAAAGCGGCGTCAGGGAAAAATCCCCTGCTCTTCGGC
This sequence comes from Candidatus Peribacteraceae bacterium, assembly GCA_031973095.1. Lineage (GTDB taxonomy): Bacteria > Patescibacteriota > Gracilibacteria > Peribacterales > Peribacteraceae > DALYDP01. The sequence continues at coordinate 9,677 of DALYDP010000027.1, forward strand.
ATCGTGCAGGGCGGACTCGAAAAAGACCTGCGGAAGAAGTGCGCCGAGGAACTGATCGCCATCGGGTTCGACGGCTACGCGGTCGGCGGACTCGCGGTGGGCGAAACCGAAGCCGAGATGTACGACGTGCTCGACGCCGTGTGCCCCGTGCTCCCTGAAGACAAACCGCGCTACCTCATGGGCGTGGGACGGGTTAACCAACATCGGGAAGCGGTGAAGCGCGGCATCGACCTGTTCGATTGCGTGCTGCCGATGCGCGAAGCGCGCCACGGCAAAATCCACCTCAGCGACGGCACGACGATCAACATCCTGAATAGCGAATACCGCACCGACCACTCCCCGATCGACGCCGACTCCCCTGCAGCCATGGGGCGCGACCACTCGAAGGCGTACCTCGCGCACCTCTTCCGCGCGAAGGAACGCGCCGCCGAAACCATCGCGTGCATGCAGAACATGGCCGTGACGCTCGACGCCATGAAGAAGCTGCGCGACGCGATCGACGCACAGCACTGAAGCACGCGAAAAAAGCAGCCATCAAACCTCTCGTGGGAACGACTAAATCGCCTTTCGACGTTTCGCTAGGGCTAAAACGAAATCAGGCGACCGTAATACCGCTGATCTTGATCGTCGTGTAGTCCTGCTTGTGGCCCTTCGTGCGCATGTAGCGCTTGCGGCGGCGGAACTTGAAAACCGTCACCTTCGCCTCGCGGCCGTGGTCAACGACCTCTGCTTCGACCTTCGCGCCCTTCACGAGCGGGCTACCGAGCGTGAGCTCGCCGGAATCCGACACGACCATGAGCACGTCGCCGAACGTGAGCTTATCCTTCTCCTTGGCATCCTGGAGCGGCACCTGCAAGGTGTCGCCGACCTGGACCTTTTCCTGGAAGCCTGCGATGTTGACGACTGCGAACATAGAGCCGCGAGACTATAAAGAAAAACAATGGCAGACGCAAGAACATTAAAATACGTCGAAATCAGC
>DALYDP010000028.1:0-10530 GCA_031973095.1 Candidatus Peribacteraceae bacterium
GGCAGGCGTCGACGTGGCGGTCGACGGACTAGGTTGTTGCGCCGGCTTCGGAGGTGCCGTTACGGCCGGTGTCGGTACCGTCTTCGGCATGGGCGCGGGTTTCGGTGCGACGGTCGTCGTGACCGATGTCGGTGCAGGGGGTGCTGCCGGGGTCACGGATGCTTGTGCCGGAGGAGTCGGCGTCGCTTGTTGGGGTTTGGGCGCGGGTGCGGGAACGACTTTCGGTTGTGCGGGTGCGGCAGGTGTCGGCGTCGGAGTCTGCTTCGGCACGGCCGGAGCAGGGGATGCACTCGGCGTCGGCTTCGTGGCCGGAGGTGTCGTTTGCGGCGCGGGCGTCGGGGTTTGTGCCTGCGGCTTCGGTGTTGGTGCGACAGCTGGGGCGGGTTTCGGGGCAGGGGGAACGGCCGGGGTCGGTTTGGGTGCGGGAGGCGTCGCTGCTGCGGGTGTTGGTTTTGCAGAGGGGGATTGGGAGCCGAGACCCTTCTTCAGCCAGTCGGGCGCAGCGGCATCCGTGACCGCGGCGGGGGGTTCTTTCATCGAGGATGACGCGTTGATTTCCGCGTCGATCACTTTTTGCTGCGCGGAGGGCGGCGGGGATTGCGGCTTGCTCTTGATGGCGAGAGGCGGGGGAGTTTGGCTTGCGGAAGGCATGACTGCTTTCTCCATGGTTTCGAGGGTTTCCTCCAGCTTGCGGGAACGGCGAAGGAAGGAGAGAAGCCACACGATCGCGACGCCGACAATGAGTGATCCTATGAACAGCGCGCCGATGAGGATGATGCGTCCCCACGGCAGGCTTTCCGCGGTCGAGGTTTCTTCGGTTGGTTCGGGATCGGGTTCGCTGACGATCGGATCGGGTTCGTCCGGACCGGGATCGACGGTCGTGACCGAGATGGTCACGTTCGACGTGCCGACGGTGTTGCCGGTGCCGAGATCGCGAACCTGCACTTTCACCTCGTACGTTCCGTTGGCAGCGTATGTGTGCGTCGGCGTGTTCTCGAGACTGCGTTCGCCGTCGCCGAATTCCCACTCGAACAGGAGCGGCGCTTCCGGCCGCACGTCGCGTCCAAGGACGGGTGTGAATCCGTACGTCGCGTCGTCGATGGTCTCGACGTCGATCGATACCTGGCTGGTCAATATTCCTTGTTCGCTGGCGGTTTCCTCGCTAAGGACGCTGACGCGCTGGACGAGCGGCGAGCCATCCGCGGGTATGGCCGTGATCACGAGGTCCGTTTGGGTGATCGGATGCGCGAACCAGATCCAGAGCGAGCGGCCGAACGAGTGGAAATAGGTGTCGGTGTTGTCGACGTCGTTGCCCGGATTGCCGTCGCCGTCCGCGTCGCGCGAGGCATCGAGGTCGAGTGCGAGAGGAGAGAGGTCGGCGCTGATCGGCGCAAGTTGTAGCAGTTGCTGTTCGGGGGTGAAAATCACCCGTCCGTTCGCGTCGGGCGCGGGGACTGTGCCGGCCAAAGACGCGCCCGTACCCGCCGGATACACCGGCATGGTCGGGATGTCCGCCACGGGACGGACGTCGATGATGAACGTCCGTTGGCGGCGTTCGCCCGTGCCGGGCAGCGTGACTTCGCCGCGGAGCGTGTATTCCTTGTCTTGGACGAAGCGGTAGCGGAACAGGCGTTCGCGGCCCGCCTCGATGAACGTGCGTTCCTGGGTCAGGATCCACGACGTTGCGACGCCGTCGATGCTCGCGTCCGCCACGATTTCGAAAACGTCGCCCACGCGGAGTGTCACGCGTTCTTCGGATGCAGGGGCGGGAATGTTGGTAACGTTAACGGGTGATTCTGCCGGAATCTGACTTTGCGCAATGGCGACCGGGCCAGATCCGAGGATCAGGACCGCCAGCATGCCGAGGAACGCAGCGACGTTTTTCATGAAACTTGGCTCGCGAGGTAGACGGTTACGATGCCCACGATCACGCGGGCGAACAGCACGATGATGAGGCCGATGAGGGTGTAGAAGATGATGCGCTTCGCACGATCCTTCTGTTCTTCGTTGCCAAGACTGAGGATGAGCATGATGCCCGCGATGATGATCGTGATGACGGCGGCGAGTGCGAGGAACGACAGTACCGAACGCAGGATGCTGATGATCGTCGTCCGCACGTCGCCGCTCGGCAGTCCGGCCACGCCGCCCGCGGCGTCGAGGCCACCGAGTATGCCGGGACCGTCGAAAACCTGCGCCGCGGCGACGGAGACGAACGACGAAGCCGCCGTTACGGCGCTCGCGATGCGTGCAAGATTGCGGGGCGGGAGCTTCATAGGCTTCCCACCATGATAGCATAAATCGGTCGTTGGCGCTACCCTTCGATCATGGTTGAAACGATGCGCCTGAAGGCACTCCAAGCGGTCTTGCGAAAGCAGAAACTCCAGTGCTTGTTGGTCACGACGCCATCGAACGTGCGCTATCTGACGGGGCTTGCCGCGAGCGAGGCGATCGTGTTGGCGCACCAGAGAGGGGCGACATTGTTCGTCGATGCGCGGTATATCGAAGCGGCGAAACGATTGAGGACATCCTCGCTCAAGGTGTCCGACAGAAAGGGGATCGAGACCGCCCTCCTCGCCGCGAAGACGTGCGGGTACGAAGAGCATGACGTGACCGCGGGGCGCTTGCGACGCTGGAAGACCGCTTTTAAGAACACAAAATTTGTCCATACTTCAGGGCTTGTGGAAGGGCTTAGGCGAAAAAAAGATGCTGAAGAAATTTCAAAAATAAAGCGCGCGTTACGCATCACCAACGACGTGTTGAAAAACGTCCCGTCGATGCTCCGGGTTGGCATGACGGAAGTTGAGCTATCCACGGCGTTGCTCCTCTCTTGCCTGGAGCGGGGGGCGGACGGCATGGCGTTCGACACCATCGTCGCGTTCGGCCCGTCAAGCAGCGAACCTCACCACCATTCCGGCACGAGGAAGCTTCGGGCACGGGACATCGTGCAGGTTGATATGGGCGCAAAGTACCGCGGGTATAGCAGCGACCGCAGCGACGTGTTTTTCATCGGAGAACCGACCGCTGAGCAGCGTGCCGTATACGAAGCCGTCTTCGAGGCGAAACGAGCGGCGGAAAAAATCGTGCGGGCCGGCGTTGCGTGCGCCGACCTGGATCGCGAGGCGCGGCGCGTGCTCAAGGCGCGGAAATTTGAGAAGTATTTCACGCATTCCCTCGGCCATGGTCTCGGTTTGGATATCCACGAAGGGGTGTCGTTATCGTCCAGGTCGCCCGATTCGCTCTTGCCCGGCGAAGTCATCACGATCGAGCCCGGCGTCTATTTGCCCGGCAAATTCGGCATCCGTTTGGAAGATACGGTATTCGTGAAGTAATCCGGACGAAAAAATACCAGACCATCCTTCATTGTTTCCGTCATTGCCTCAGGCGGGCGGGGGAAGCTGATTTTTGGTACAATAATGGCGCTTTCACATGCATATCCACATCCACATGTACAAATTCCTTTCGAGCGTCCTCACGTGCTCGCTCTTGCTTGCATCTTCTCCGGTAGCTGCACAGTCGTTGGCACTCGTGGATACGGAACTCGCCGGTCCGCAAGAAGTCGATTTCGTCCTTACCGCGTATTACTCGCCGCTGCCCGGCCAGTGTTGCTACGTGAAGGGTGGCCTGGTGGCCGACAAGATCCTCAACGGCAATGGCACGCACGGTGCCGACGGCACGCCCGTATACGTTGGCATGGTCGCCGCCCCGCCGAGTTACAAGTTTGGCACGAAGGTGCAGGTTCCCGGGCTCGGCGTGCTCGAAGTGCATGACCGTGGCGGCGCTATCCAACTGCTCGAGGGCGGCAAGATTCACCGCATCGACGTGTGGGCGGGTTATGGCGAGGAGGGTCTTGCCCGTGCGCTCAGTTTCGGCGTGAAGCGCGTCCGCGGCATGGTGTACCCTCCGGGATCCGCGCAGCCCGCATCCGATTTTAGTCTCGATCGAATTGCGATGGATTTCGACCGTTTGCGTCCGTATAACGTCATCCAGAACGGTCTCGTGGACGTCGAGCCCAAGGCGGGGGACACGAGCCTTTCGGTCGCGTTCTTGCAGGACCACCTTCGCGCGCTCGGCTATTTGGCTGACGACGCGTCGATGTTCTTCGGCCCCAAGACCCAGGCCGCGCTCGAAGGGTTCCAGCGCGACAAGGGTCTCGCCATCAAGACGGACGCGCTCGATCCCGAAACGGCGGCGATGCTCATGGCATCCGTCCGCACGCTCGGTCGCGACATGGGAGTGCCGCTCGTGAGCGAACTCTCCAGCCAAAAAGACATTGCCGCCGCGCAACGCTTGCTTCGTTCGATGGGCTACTACAAAGGCCGCACGAACGGCCTGTACGACCAGAAGGTGAAGGATGCGATCATGGCGTTTCAGAAGGAATCCTCGCTCATCGCCGATGCTGCCAGCCCCGGCGCGGGCACGATCGGCCCCGTCACGCAGTCCGCCATCGCCTCGCGCCTCCGCGCAGAGCGTTCCCGCACGATCGCCCGCGGCATCCTGCTCGTGAAGAAGGTGCGCGACCGCCTCGCCGAGAGCGACGACCTCGTGGCCACCACCACGGAAGAGGGGTACAAGGGCGACGGCGTGGAAGATATCCAGCGCTTCCTCTCGAACGTCGGGTTCTTCCCAGCCGACAGCGTGAACGGCGTCTTCGGTCCCATGACGCGCCAAGCGGTGGCCGCGTACCAAATCGCGCGCGGCGTCATTCCCAACGCTTCCGCTAAGGGTGCTGGCACGGTCGGTCCGATCACGCTCAAGACACTCCAGAAAGAACAGATCGACTACGCCTACGGCCAGGTCCGCGGATACGGTTGGGAAGCGTTGTGACGGTTGGCTATCCCGCCATGACAACGACTTTTTGATTGACCCGCAGCCGAGGAAACCTAGGCTGCTTGTGTGAAGCTCATCGCATCCATCTTGTTATCCTTCGCGATCGTTCCGGCGACCGTGCTCGCTGCCGATCCCGCGATCTCGCGTCGCGACGGCTTCCTCATGATGTGGAACAGTCTCCGCCGTCCAGCGGAGCCAGCGAAGAGCGCGTTTACAGACCTGCCCGATCGCGCGGATAACGGATCGCTTGAAATCGATTTCGCCGCGTCGCGCGGGATCGTGAACGACGATGCGGAGACATTCCGCCCCGATGAACCGCTTGACCTTCAGACCGCGGTCACGTGGTTGCTGCGCACCCGCAGTATCGCCGCGCCCGACGAAATCGAACCGGACGATTTGGCGAAATGGATCGAGAAATATCCGTTCGCCTCCATTGAGGGAAACCTTGAAAAGCGGCTTACGGAAGGGGAATTATTGGATCTCATGCGTACGTTGGACCAGCTCCTTGCCGAGGAAGTCCACGAGGTGTCGTTTTACTCGGAGAAATTCCACGGGAAGGGGACCGCGTTCGGCGAAAGCTTCGACATGTACGCCATGACGGCCGCGCACCGTACGTACCCGTATAATACGCTCGTGAAAGTCACGAATCTCGAGGATGGCAAAAGCGTGACCGTGCGCATCAATGACCGCGGACCGTTCGTGGAAGGCCGTGATATGGATTTGAGTTACGCAGCATTCACCAGTTTGGTTCCGCGGTCCCGGGGCAAGTTGGAACGCGTGACGTTTGAACGCTTGGGCGATGCGAACCTTATCGGATGGTGCGCGGACAGCCGCCCTCGCCAACAGCGCATTGCCAGAGGCAGTCTGTTAACCCTTGGCGTTCCGCATACGCAGCCCGTGGGTGAAGTGCTACGCATCGAATCCGATTCGCCGTTTGTCGTCCGCGGCATCGCGTATCCCGATGGTAACGGGCTCGTCGTCCAAGATTGGATCCTTCCCGGCGAGGCATGGTCGTTCACGCCGTCTATCCAAGGCGCCTACGGCTTGATTCTCGGCAGTCCTGACGGCAAGAACCGCACCATGGAGATGGAGGTCATCGATTGCGGCAATTAGCCGCCTGGACGCTTTATAGGGTATGCAGTTCGTCTCCACAAAGAAGGCGATTTCTGCTATAATAAAACGATTTCTTAGTATCCTTCGTTGCACGCAGGACAAGTCCTCATTCTCCACTGTGGTCACCTTTCTCCGCTACTTCTTCTGGCCCATCACGCTGTTCCTCGTCGGGGTGGCGGGCTATGTCGTGCGCGCAAGCATTTGGTTGGACCTGTGGAAGTGGTTTGCCGCCGATCCCGTCGAACGGTTCTGGTTCTTCCTTGGCGCATACTTCACGTTCCGTTGGGCCATCAGGTCGATGCGTTTGTATTACGCCATTTGGATGAGCAAGAAGCTCGTATCAATGCAGGTTCTGCTGCCGCGCAACGACAGCAAGGCCGACCAGGAGAAGCGCACGGAGAAAGATTTCAAGGAAAAGGTCGCGATGATGGAACAGCTCTATCGCGCGCTGTGGGAGGTGAAGAGCCTCACGTTCTGGCAGTCGGTGCACTTCTGGGCGTTCCGCCACCTCACCATCAGCTTCGAAATGTTCGTCGAAGGCGGTGAGCTCACGTTCTACGTTTTGTGCGATAAAAATCTCGTGTCGATCGTGGAGAAGCAGATCACGTCGTTCTATCCGGAGGCCGAGGTTCTGCCCAAGCAGGCTCCGGAAATCTGGAAGAAGGGTACGCATCTCGTGGGCTACCACATGGCGCTCGCGAAGAAGTATTGGTTCCCGATCCGCATGTACGAGCAGATGCAGGACGATCCGCTCAATGACCTCACCAACGTGCTCAGCAAGCTCGCCCCCGATGACACCGCCACGATCCAGGTGATCGTGAAGCCGTCGTTTTCGAACAAGTGGGGCAAGTCGGCGAAGCGTTTCGCCTCCGCGCAGTTCAAGGGCAAGAAGGACCGCTGGGTTTCGCGCATTCCGATCCTCTCGACGCTCATCCAAGTGCTCGGCGGCATTGCCGGCGGTGCCGACGACAGTACGTTCGCCCCGGGTGCTTCGACGGGCGACAGTTTCGTGCGCATGATCGCGCCCGAGGAAGAGTTGTACAAACAGATGGGCGAGAAGGCCGGCATGAGCTGGTTCCACTGCGCGGTGCGCATCATGGCCACGAGCTCCACGCAGGCCCGCGCGCTCGACATCACGAACAATCTGCAGGTCGCGTTCAACGTGTTCCGTAGTCTCTATGGAAATTCTTTCGTGAACCGGCGCATGTTCGTGGATTTCTTCCCGCTCGCGTGGAACGCGCCGCTCATCCACTGGTTGTGGAAGCGCCGCATCAACGGTTTCTACCACAAGGAGGCGCTCCTCACGGAACGCGAACTCTCCGGACTCTTCCACTTCCCCGACAGCCGCTACAACAAAATCCCGATCATCAAGTGGATCCCGTACAAGGTCCTGCCTCCCCCGCCGGATGCCCCGAAGGACGGCGTGATCGTGGGCATCAACAAACACCGCGGCGTGGAAACGCAGATCCGTTTCCGCGACAAAGATCGCACGCGCCACCAGTACATCATCGGTAAATCCGGTTGCGGTAAGTCGTCGCTGCTCAGTTGGCAAGCCCGCCAGGACGTGAATAGCGGCGCCGGTTTGTGTGTCGTCGATCCTCACGGCGACCTCATCGAGGACGTGCTCGCGTACATCCCGAAGGAACGCGCGAAGGACGTCGTTATTTTCGATCCGTCCGACACCGAGCGCCCGATGGGCCTGAACCTCCTCGAAGCCAAGACCGACGAAGAGAAGGACCGCGCGTCGCTCGACGCCATGGAAATTTTCATCAAGCTCTTCGGCAACGAGATCTTCGGCCCGCGTATCCAGCACTACTTCCGCAACGGCTGCCTCACGCTCATGGACGACGAAGAGGAAGGCGCCACGCTCATCGACGTGCCGCGTATGTTCGTGGACGAGGAGTTCCAGCGGTACAAAGTCAGCAAGTGCCGCAACCTCGTGGTCCGCAGCTTTTGGGAGCACGAAATCGCCAAGACCGGCCAGCGCGAGAAGGAGGAAATGATCCCGTACTTCTCGGCGAAGTTCGGCCCGTTCGTCACGAACTCGACGATGCGCAACATCATCGGCCAGCCGAAGAGCGCGTTCGACATTCGCACGATTATGGACGAAGGAAAGATCCTCCTCGTGAACCTGTCGAAGGGCAAGATCGGCGACGTGAATGCGCAGTTGCTCGGCCTCATTTTCGTGAACAAGGTGAACATGGCCGCCCTCAGCCGCGCTACGATCCCGCAGGAAGAGCGCAAGAGGTTCTACCTCTACGTGGACGAATTCCAGAACTTCATCACCGATGCCTTCGCCACGATCCTCTCCGAGGCCCGCAAGTACGAACTCGCGCTGATCATGGCCCACCAGTACATCGGCCAGCTCAGCGGCAAGACCGGCGCGTATGAGGAATCGTCGAACAAGATCCGCGACGCCGTGTTCGGTAACGTCGGAACGATCATGAGCTTCAAGATCGGCGCGGAAGACGCGGAGTACATGGCCAAGGAAATGGCGCCCGTGCTCAGCGAGCAGGACGTGATCGGCATTCCGAACTTCCACTGCTACACGAAGCTCAACATCAACAACACGACGAGCCGCCCGTTCAGCATGGGTACGATCTGGGACGAAACCGGCAAGAACCCGAAGCTTGCAGCACTCATCAAGGAGTACAGCCGCATGAAGTACGGCCGCAAGAAGGTGTTCGTCGACCAAGAGATCGAAGACCGTATTGGAATCACTCGGCCTGAATGAGTGTATCCTGGGCTTGTTGAAGGATCGATCAGGAAATGGAAGATCGCATCTGCATCACGCGGCCGCAGGAGCGGGCGTTTTCAGCGTTGGGTCGGTTTCTTTTTTCCCGCGGATTTCCCGATGTCGCGGTCCTGCCACAGGCGGGGGAGCATCATTTCGGGCTTCCAGTTCTTCTTGAGCTCCGCGAGCGTCTTGCCTACTTGGTATTTGCCGCCGTCGGCGTAGTCCTTGCCTTCGATGGGTCCGGTTTCGAAGAAGATGATCTGCGCGATGCGGCGCCCCACTACGAGCGGGATGTAGTACTTGTTCGACGTGTTCTGGATTTCCATCGTCCAGCGGTTCACGTAGCCGACGTCTCCCCAGCCCGCGCACTTGCAGACCGAGATGAAGCTGCGACCCATGGAAGAGCGCGCTTTCATCATCGTGGTGATGTGTTCGCGGCCGCCGATGTATTCGTTCGTGTGGCCGAGGATCGTTTCGCCCGGGGCCATGAGGATCACGCGGTCGTCCGGCGAGATGCCTTCCCACTCGATGTCGTACTTCTCGAAGATGTCCTTCGCCTTCTGCGCCCGTTTGGCCTCCGTGCCCCACACGCGGTCGAGGTGTTTCTTGCTGTAGATATTGAAGACGTTCTCGAAGTGCTTGGGGTGCTGCTCGACGAAGAACCATTCGCCGAGGGTGACGTCGTAGCTGGAGGTGGCGAGGTTTTCGCGTTCGAACGGCGCGATTACCACGGATCCGTCCTTCATCGCCTCGATGATTTTCTTGTCCGAAAGGGCCATGGCGGGAGTGTACAGAGCGGTCTGGTCGCGTGCAATTCCCGCGTCCTTCGGGTACGCTGTCTGCGCATTTTCCCGCAACCCCCATGGCATCCTTCGGTCAGGTGAAAGACATGTTCCTCCTCCAGCGCGAAGCCAAGCGCATCAAGAAAGAATTGAAGAACGTCCACGTCGAGGCGCAGGCCGAGGGCGTGCTCGTGGTCGTGAACGCCGAAATGGAAATCGTCGAGGTGACGGTCGATCCCGCCACGCCGGTCGCGAAGGTAGGCTCGCTCTTTATGGACGCGGCGAACCGCGCGATGAAGAAGGCCCAGCTCGTCGCCGCCGAACGCATGCAGGGCGTGATGAGCCAGATGGGACTGCCCACGGGGGGCGCCGCCCAGTGACCCGTTTTTTCGGAGGCCTTGAACGCGGCCCTGTGGTAGCGTGTTTTCCATGCAGATAGAGCGACGAACCTTCGGCTACGAACGGAAGAGATCCAAGAGGAGATTCCTGAAGGCGTTCGTCGCGTTCGATGCCGTGGTGCTCTGCGCGATCCTGTGGTTTTTCGCCGCGCTGCGCCCCGTCGACGCGGGCAACGACGCGCGCGTGAACTTCACCGTTCCCGCAGGCGCCGGTTTTTCGACCGTCACGGACGGTTTGGAAGAAAAGGACGTGATCCGTTCGCCTCTCGCGTTCACGATCCGTGCGCGGTGGACGGGCAAGGACCGCTTGGTCCGCGCGGGAACGTACGTGTTGAAGCGGTCGATGTCCGCCGACGAGGTACTCGATGTGCTCACGGGGGGTGCGACAGGCGAAGTGAGCGTCACGATTCCCGAGGGGTACACCGTCGCCGACATTGATCGGCTTATGGCCGCGAAAGGGTTCACAGCGACGGGTGCCATTGTCGAGTGTTCCAAGACGTGCGCGTTCGCCGATTTCGCTTTTCTTCCGCCGCGGGGCGGTCCGGGCGGACGTGCAGAGGGGTATTTGTATCCCGATACGTATTTCGTGGCCGGGGAGGGGAGTGACCCCGAAGCGTTCTTGGGTCGTTTGCTCGCGACGTTCCGTTCCAAAGTCGTCGACGGACTCTCGTCG
>DALYDP010000029.1:0-10282 GCA_031973095.1 Candidatus Peribacteraceae bacterium
ATGAAGCAAATCCCCTTCCGCCTCGAATCGAAGTTCCAGCCCATGGGCGACCAGCCCGCGGCCATCGAACAGTTGCTGAAGGGAATCCGAAAAGGCGAAAGGCACCAGACGCTGCTCGGCGCCACGGGTACGGGCAAGACGTTCACCATGGCCAACCTGATCCAGGAGACGCAGCGCCCGACGCTCGTACTCGCGCATAACAAGACCCTCGCGGCGCAGCTGTGCTCCGAGTTCCAGATGTTCTTCCCGGACAACGCGGTGTCGTACTTCGTGTCGTACTACGATTACTACCAACCCGAGGCGTACGTGCCGCATACCGACACGTATATCGAGAAGGACGCGAGCATCAACGAGGAGATCGAAAAGTACCGCCACGCCGCCACGTTCAACCTGCTCACGCGCAGGGACGTGCTCATCGTCGCGTCGGTCTCGTGTATCTACGGCCTCGGCAACGTGCAGGACTACGAAGCCCTCGCCATTACCATCAAGCGCGGCGAACCTGTGCAGCGCGACAAATTCCTCCGCCGTCTGACGGACATCCAATACAAGCGGTCCAACCTTGAATTCAAGCAGGGCATGGTCCACGTCCTCGGCGACACGGTCGAAGTGTTCCCACCCGCCGGCGACACGGTCATCCGCATCGAGATGCCGTTCGACGAGATCGACATCATCCAGGAGGTCGACTGCTTCACCGGCGAGGTGATCAACGAACTCAACGAAGCGACGATCTTCCCGGCGAGCCACAACGTGACCACCAAGGAGAAGATCGACCGCGCGGTCGACGGCATCATGGCCGAAATGAAGGAACGCGAAGCGGAATTGTTGAAGGCGGGTGAGCTCGCCAAGGCGGAACGCATTCGCATGCGCACGGAGTACGACGTGGAAATGCTGAAGGAGACCGGTTACTGCACGGGCATCGAGAACTACGTTCGCTACCTCGAAGGCTCGCCGCCGGGCAATCCCCCGTCGACGCTTCTTGATTACTTCCCGGACGATTTCCTGCTCATGGTCGATGAATCGCACATCTCGATCCCGCAGGTGGGCGGCATGAGCGAGGGTAACAGGAGTCGCAAGCAGACGCTCATCGATTACGGCTTCCGATTGCCGAGCAGCCACGATAACCGCCCGCTCAACTTCGCGGAGTTCGAGGAGCGTTGTCCGCAGCGCGTGTACGTGTCGGCCACGCCGGGGCCGTACGAGTACGCACACACGCCCAAGGAGCTCATCGCCGAGCAGATCATCCGCCCGACGGGCCTCATCGATCCGGTCGTGACGGTGAAGCCCACGAAGGGCCAGATCCAGGATATCGAATTCGAAATCGAGCAGACGGTGAAACGCGGCGAGCGCGTGCTCCTTACCACGCTTACGAAGCGCATGGCCGAGGATCTCACGAAGTTTTTCGACGAGAAGGGTCACAACATCCAGTACCTGCACAGCGACGTCGAGACGCTCGACCGCATCGAGATCCTCCGCAAATTGCGCACGGGCGAGATCGACATCCTCGTGGGCATCAACCTCCTCCGCGAAGGCTTGGACCTGCCGGAGGTCAGCTACATCGCCATCCTCGACGCCGACAAACAGGGCTTTCTGCGCTCACGCGACGCGCTCATCCAGACGATCGGCCGCGCGGCCCGCAACGTGAACGGCCACGTGACGCTCTTCGCCGATAAGATGACCCCCGCCATGGAGGGTGCCATCGGCGAAACGAACCGCCGCCGCGCGATCCAGCAGGCGTATAACGAGAAGCACGGCATTACCCCGCAGACGATCATCAAGGCCGTGCATGACATTTCCGAGGAGCAACGGAAGCTTGAGCTGCGCCGCCCCAAGCGCGACCATACGAAGATCCCGCGCGACGAGAAGAAGAAACTCATCGCCGAGCTCAATGCGCAGATGGAAATCGCCGCCGAGAACCTGCAATTCGAACAAGCCGCCGACCTGCGCGACGAAATCGAGCTCTTGGAGCGCGACCTGCGCGCGGGGAAGTAAAGTTCCATCTGTCATCCCGAGCTTGCCGAGGGGTGAGCAAGCCGCGGATCTGCGCGATGAGATAGAGCTGCTCGAACGTGATCTCAGAGCCGGCAAATAAACGTCATTGTCACCCTGAGCCTGTCGAAGGGTCGAACTCTTGGAGCGCGACCTGCGCGCGGGGAAATGATCAAAGATCGTTTTTCAACTTCAAGAGGTCGATGTACTTCCGCCTGAATAGCGCGAGGATTTCCGGCTCCAATTTCATGGCCGTGTCGGCGGATCCGATCTGCTCCAACGTGTTTTGCTCTTTCTGTGCGGCGCTTGCCACGTCGTCGTGTTCGGACGAAGCCAGCTCGCCGAAGGCGTCGTAGGCTTCTTGCCACGTCGTTCCTTGCGGAAAGTGCCTCTTCTTGGACATCATGCCATAATAGCATGAAACAATCTTTTAGCCAAGAAGCTGCACCGCCTCCCTATAGCCTTCCGGCCGGCCGGTATCGAGGCGTTGACCGTCGAATTCGTAGCCGTAAATGGCGATCGAATCTTTCTGCGCGATGAGTGCGTCGATGAGGCGGATTTCGCCGCCGTGTCCGCTTGTGACCGTGGGCAGGACGCCGAAGGTTGATTTCGGAATAATGTATTTTCCTACGACGCCAAGCGTCGAGGGTGCGTCTTCGGGTTTCGGTTTTTCGACGAGGCCCTGCAGGCGGACCAAGCGGCCGTCGCGCGACAGGGGGTTCACCACGCCGTATTTCACGGTATCTTCGCGCGGGATGTTTTGGAGGCAGAGGATGGCGCCGGTCGACATCTCCGATTCGGGGATCGTGCGGGTCGCGTCGACGAGTTGCCCAAGGCCCTGACGCTCGTGCACCACAAGGTCATCGCCGAACAGCACCGCGACGTGGTCACTGATGATCCAGTCTGCCGCCTGCAGGATCGCATGCCCGTCGCCGAGTTGTTCTTGCTGGTACACCACGTGGACGTGCACCTCGTTGTACTTCTGGAGTTCCTTGAGCATCTCCAACTTCCCCTTCTTCTCGAGGATCGCGTTCAGTCCTTCATCCGGTTCGAAGAAACGCGGGATCGATTCCTTGCCCGCGCTGATGACGAAGCAAATTTCCTTGATGCCCACGTTCAAGCACTCATCCACGAGGAGCGCGATGATCGGCATGTTGCCGATCGGGAGTAATTCCTTGGGGACGATCTTGGTCCAGGGCAGGAAACGCGTACCCAGGCCTGCGACGGGGAGAACGGCTTGTGTGAGCTGCATATCAAGAGTGTACGCGAGGGTGCTTTTGACTCAAAAGCCAAAAACGACTATACTGTCTCGAAACCTACACACATTTCCCCACCCCGTTATGTCGTCCTCGCTCCGGGCACACAAGGAAGAACTTGAGTTGGTCGCCGGCGCACTCACGAGCGCGCACAAGCTCCAGGATTTGCTCGACCAGCAGGAGCAGTGGACCGCCGCGATGCGGCATGAGGTGCGCGAACAGGTCGCCGCGCTCACGGGATATTTGCTCGTAGAGAAGCTTCTCGATCACACGGGTGACCCTGAAGGAGTAGGCAACACGATGCACGACATCCTCGAAGAGGCGATCTACGGATTGGCGGCCTGATAGTCGTCATGGTTCGAGGCTCGCGGCGGCCGCTCGCACCTCACCATGACAGGTTTTATCCTTCGTTAATTCGGACGATCTTCACCTTCTCTTCCTTCGGCACCAAAATCTTCAGGATGCACTCGCGGTTGAACGTGGCGCGGATCTTTTTCGGGTCGATGACGAACGGCAGCGTGACCGTGCGCGCGAACGGTCCCCAGAAACATTCCTGGATGTAGAATTGGTCCTCGGGAATGCTCTCCCCTTGCTGGCGGTTACCGCGGATCGTGAGCTGGTTATCGGCGACTTCGATGTCGAGGTCCGACAATTTTACGCCGGCGATCGGCGCGCGGATGATGTAGTAGTTGTCGAGTTCGTAAATGTCGACCGCCACTTGCCCGGTTCCTTGTTGCGGGAGCTCTGCTTTTTTCGCCGGAGCCGTTTCGGGCCCCGAGTCTTCTTGTCCGAGTCCGGAGAAGATGCCG
This sequence comes from Candidatus Peribacteraceae bacterium, assembly GCA_031973095.1. Lineage (GTDB taxonomy): Bacteria > Patescibacteriota > Gracilibacteria > Peribacterales > Peribacteraceae > DALYDP01. Next base: position 4,052 of record DALYDP010000029.1, read on the forward strand.
TGGAAAGGAAATTGCGAAGACATTTTCCATTCGACAATACATCCGCCGGCTTCGCCACGGCAAAAAGGAGGAGTGGTAAAGCTTCCACACTTATGGGGCGGTAGGGGCCGTTCCCTTCGCGCTTTTTGCACCGTACACTGCGGTTTCATGGAGGTGCTCGACGCGATCATCCTCGGCGCGACGCAAGGCGTCACCGAATTCCTTCCAATCTCCAGCGACGGGCATTTGGTCGTGGCGCAGCGGGTGCTCGGCATCGAGACGGTCGGGCGCGACGCGCTCGGGTTCGACATTCTGCTGCACTGCGGCAGCCTGCTCGCCATCGCCGTCGGGTTCCGCGACGTATGGTTCTCGCTCGTGCGGGGGCTCATCGAGCGCGAAGCGGCGGCGTGGCGTACGGCGGGGTTCATCGCCATCGCGACGGTTCCCGGCGTGATCGCCGGCTTCCTCCTGCAGGATATGGTCGCGGAAATGCGCTCGCTCACCGCCGCCGCCGTCGGGTTCCTGATCACCGCGGCGTGCTTGGTCATCGGCGAACGCGTCGGAAAGGCCCGCCCGGACAGGGCGTCGGGTCCCACGGCCGCGGAGGCGTTGCTCATCGGCGTCGCGCAGGCGTGCGCCATCCTGCCGGGCGTGTCGCGTTCCGGTCTCACGGTCGCCACGGGCAGGGCGCTCGGGGTCGGCCGCGAAGCGGCGCTGAACTTCTCGTTCCTCATGGCGGTGCCCATTATTTCCGGTGCCGTCGCCAAAACCGTGCTCGACGTGTTCGACGGCGAAGTGATCTTCCCCGCCGCGCCGACGTCCGCCGCGGGGTTCCTCGCGTCGCTCGTCGTCAGTGTGTGCGCCATCTTCTTCCTGCGTCGGTTCGTGAAGCGCAACAGCTTCGCGTGGTTCGCGTGGTACTTGGTCCCGCTCGCCGCGTTGCTCATCGCGGAAGATCTCGGCCTGCGCGACATGCTCGATACGGAGCACGCCGTGCAAGCGGTGAAGGCCCTCGGCGCAGTCGCGGTGTTCGCGTTCGCCATCGTCGAATTCATCCCGCCGTTTTGCTTCCTGTCTCCCGGGATCAGCGCGCTCGTGGTCGCCGGTTCTTTGGCGCCCGACGCCGCGACCGCCCTCGTGTTCAGCCTGGCTGCGTTCGTCGCCTCCCTCGTTGGCAACGGGGCTTTGTACTGCATCGGAGTGTTCGCCGGTCCTTCGCTGGAGCGCGCGGTGCATTTGAAAGACGAATCGCGCCGCAAAGCCGAGGCGTTCGTGACGCGCGCGGGCGTGTGGGCGGTGATCGGCGGACAGTTCGTCGGAGCGTTTCGCCCCACCGTGTCGTTCACGGCAGGCATGCTGAAGATGCATCCCGCGAAGTTCGCGTCGGCGGCCGTCGCGGGCGCCGCGCTCTGGAGTCTGGCGTCGCTCGGACTGGGCTATCTGCTTCGCGACAATGTTGTCGTCGTCGCATCGTTCGTCGCGTCGTTCGGAGTTCTCGGAGTGGTCGCGATCGCCGTGATCGGTGCATGGAAATGGTACCGCTCTCATCGCGATACCATCCGTTGAACGCCGCCACTAAAATACGCTTGCACCGGATCGATCGCTCCGTAAGATAGTGGCCCCTTATGTCCGTCACACTGAAAAATCACATCCGGCGCCTACGCTTCGAACACGGCATGACGCAGGAAGAATTGGCGTTGCGCACGGGCGTCTCGCGCCAGACGATCATGTCGATCGAACGCGGCCAATCGAACCCGTCGATCCTCCTCGCGTACAAGATCGCCTCGGCCCTCAATGTTCCGGTCATGGCGGTGTTCGAGATGGAAGGAAAGCTCGCGCCGGTCTGAACGGTGGGAATGCGGAAGTCGGAATAAAGAATCATGACGATTCATTCTATTTCCGTATTCCGACTTCCGCATTCACGTTCTTCGTCGTCGGAACCGCTTCTCGTATATCGACAACCGATAATTGGGGTTTTCGTGTTCCGTTCCATTCGTTCGCCGTAACGCGGCACAAAAGATCGACGGATCCGCTCAGCGTGTCCGCCAGGTTGCCGAGGCCGAAGGCGATGATGCCCAGGTTGCCCGCGCGCGCTTGCAGGTGGCGTTGGTCCGTGCCCACGCGGCGCTGATTCGTGAGCGTCACGTTTGGCACGAGGAACAGCGGTTCGCGGTTTCCCGCGCCGAAGGGTTCGAGGCGCGAGAGCGCGTCCGCGAGCGTAAGTGATGCGCGGTCGGCGGGGAGTAATGCGTCGGGTTCGAGCACCGGTAGCAGCGTGTCGGGGCGCACGTAGGCGAGCACGTCGTCATGGAGCGCCGCCTTCACCGCGTCGAGGTTTTGGAGCGGGAACGAACAGCCGCCCGCTTGGGCATGTCCGCCGAACGTGGTGAAGAGGTGTGCGTTACTTCGCAAGGCACCCGCGATGTCGTGCCCGGGAATGCCGCGGAGCGACGCCGTGCACATGCCGTCGATGATCGCCATCGCGGCGGCGGGGCGCCCGAAGCGCTCCGCGAGTTTGCCGGCGATGAGGCCAACGATGCCTTTCGGGAAATTTGGGGATGCGACAACGATGCATGCAGGCAATTCCGCATGAGCCTGTCCTGAGCTTGTCGAAGGATCGATCATGCCGAATGCCTCTTCCATGCATTCCTGCGTCAGGCGCTGGCGTTCGACGTTGAGGGCTTCGAGCATCTCCACGCTCGCCGCGTCGCCGAGCAGCGCGCGGAGTCCGATCGTCGCGTCGTCCAGGCGGCCCGCAGCGTTGAGTCGCGGGGCCAGGCGGAATGCGACGTCGCCGCTGTTCGGTATTTTCCCCATGCCCACGCGGTCGCGCAGCATGCCGAGTCCGCACGTCGGCGAGAGTCGGGCCAGCGCGGCCAAGCCGTCGATCACCATCGCGCGGTTTTCGTGCGTCAGCGGGACGACGTCGGCGATGGTGCCCGTCGCGGCGAGTGCCAGGTCTTCGTCGCGGCCTTCCCATGTTTCCCCCTCCACCGCGTGCGCGAACGCGAACGCTACGCCGGCCGCCGCGGGGGGCGATCGCAGCGACGTGAGCGCCGGGTGCATGATCGCCGTCGCGGGCGGCAGTTCCTCGAACGCGTGGTGATCGATGATGATTGTGTCCATGCCAGCGTCCTCCGCGCGTTGCAGCGCATCCTTTGCAACGATGCCCGTGTCGGTGGTGATGAGCAGCGTGACGCCCGCCGCGCGCATTTCTTCCACGTGCAGCGCCTGCAGGCCGTAGCCTTCGGTCAGGCGGTGCGGCAGTCGAACGATCGGTTCCACGCCGTGGCGGCGCATCAGGCGCACGAGGATCGTGCTCGAGGTCAGTCCGTCGCAGTCATAGTCGCCCACGATACCGACCCCCTCCCCTTTCGCTGCCGCCGCGCGGAAGCGTTCGGCCGCCGCGCGGGCCATCGGGTAGGTGTCGGGGTTTGTCCATGTCCGCAGCGGATCGCCCAGCGCGCGTGCCGCGGCGACGTCCGCCGAAAACGTATGCGGGTCACCCGACGCGTCGAGGATGGGATCGGTCCAGCGTTTGCCGGTGAGTGAGAGGCGGGACACGAGCGGAGCCTAGCATGATGATGGGTTCGATAGGTGAAGTTGATTCTTTAAGTACGCAAAAGAGACCGGAGACCAGAGACCGGAATGCGGTTCTACGACGATGCAGAACTTTTTCATTCTGGTCTCCGGTCTCTGCATCTCTCGTTCGTCGTCACGCCCGGAGCGCCTTACGGATCGTGAAGCCTGTCGCGGCTGCGATCGCGAGGATCGCCACGACCGTTCCGGCGCCTGTCGGAGCGAGGGGGGCACCGCCATGGAGTGATTCTTGGTCGGCGCTGCCGCGCAGGACCACGCCCCCGTCGTTCTGGGCCATGTCGTCCAGGCGGTTGCGTTCCACGCGGTCGAGCACGCGTTCATTGCGGCGTTCTTCGGCACTGAGGTCTGTTCCGTCCGGGGTCCAATCGATCACGTCTTCCTCGTCGGCGCTGCCGTGCAAGTCGTCGATCGTGTTGTCGTCCGGTGAGGATTCTTGCGCGGCTTGTTCGGCTTCCGCGTCGGCTTCTTCGATAGCGCGGGCATCGTATTGAGCTTCCTGTGCGGCACGGGCTGCCGCGGCGTTACGCGCGTTCGGCGGAGGAGTAATGAAGTCACTGCTTTCGAGGACTTCTTCCGGCGTCAGGTACGCCTGCGCCGGGAGGGGCAGAAACGTCGCGAGGGCCAGGAGGGTGAGGAGAATGCGCATAGCGTGGTGGGGTTACTTGCAGGCACGTTTGCCCTTGGTGAGGCACACGAGGTATTCCTGGAAGTCGAAGATACCGTCGCCGTCGGTGTCCGGCAGGAGTGGGCTCGTTTCCCCGCTGTCGACGGTACCGTTGAGGTTGCGGTCTTCGCCGAGGTAGAGGATCTGCCCGTTGGACAGTTTCTTGCGGCACTGGCCGTCGCAGAGTTCGTCGCGGTCCGTGTCGAGTTTACGAGGGTCGGTTTCGCCCGCGTCGATGAGTCCGTCCCAGTCGGCGTCTTCGATGCCGTCGATGATGCCGTCGAGGTCCGAGTCGCGCAGTGTCGGCTCCAGTCCGTACCTCACCTCCACGCCGTCGAGAATGCCGTCGGCGTCCGTGTCTTCGATCAGTTCGTCGGTGCCGAGATCGCGTTCGAGGCGGTCGTTCAAGCGGTCGCCGTCGGAGTCGAGGCCGATCGCGAGCGGGGCTTCCGTCATGACGTAACAAAGTTGGCCGCCCTTGAAGAAATCGATCTGGTGGCGGATTTCCGTTTTGACCGGGGCGGATCTACGGAGGATGTCGTCCTTGGTCGGTAGGTTGCTCAGGCTGTATTTCGGCGCCGTCGCCCTGGCCTGCGTGGCGCGCACGTCGCGCTCTTTTTCCGAGAGGAAGAGCTTGCCCTTCAGGCCCGTGCGGCTGTCGACCGTTTCCTGCGAATCGTTTTCCGGATAACAGTAGCCCCAGTACCGCACGTCTTTTCCTTTCAGGCCCAGGAGTACTTCGCGGTTGATCTTCGTTATGCCGAGGGGCACGTGGAACACGACGTTCACGTTCGGCGGTACCGTGGCGCCGCTCATCACGTCCTGTTGTTCAAGCACCACCCACACGTCCTGCGCTTTCTGGCGGGCGAGGAGTGCCTGCGTCGGCGATCCCGCGGGTACGAGCATGGGAATCAGCACCGCCACGAGCGCGATCCCCGAGGAGATCACGACGGCCTGGATGGCCAAGTTTGCGCGGTGGAGAGCGTTCGAACGCATCGCATTATTATAGCAGAAAAGGCATGTCGTCACCAGGGTGCTTTCTGCTGTACACTGCGCCGTATCGCACGCGATCCGTATTCCGTTCTCGGCATCGAACGCAACGCGTCCCCGGACGACGTGAAGAAGGCGTATCGCCGCTTGAGCAAGGAATGGCACCCTGACAAGCACCCATCGGGCTCGGGGCAGGCTCGCAAGGAGGCCGAAGCGAAATTCAAGGAGATCAACGAAGCGTATGAGACGCTCAGTGATCCCGAGAAAAAGCGGATGTACGACCAATTCGGCCGAACGTCTGGCCAATCGGGCGGCGGCCCGGGCGCGGGAGGATTCGATTTCTCCGGGTTCCAGGGCGGCATGGGCGACATGGGGGACCTGGGCGACTTGTTCGAAAACTTCTTCGGCGGGCAGCGCGGCGGAGGGCGCAGGTCCGCGCGCGGCCAGGACCGCACCGTGGCGGTGGAGTTGGAGCTGAAGGACGTGCTTGAGAAAAAAACAGTGCAATTCAAGCTTTCGCGCGTGCGTTCGTGCGGCACCTGCGATGGTTCCGGCGCCGCCAAAGGAGCGAAGGTCGTGACATGCAAACAATGCGGCGGCACGGGCCAGGTGACGCGCGTCGCGCAGTCGATTTTCGGCCAGGTGCAGCAGCGGAGCGTGTGCAACGAATGCCGCGGTGCCGGCACGATCCCGGAGACGCCGTGCCGTGAATGCAGAGGGGAAGGACGTACGCAGCAAACGGAAACGGTATCGGTCGACGTGCCTGCGGGCATCGACGATGGCCAGCAGCTTCGTCTGCAGGGCCAAGGCGACGCGGGCCAGCGCGGGCAGCAGGCGGGCGACCTGTACGTCACCGTGCGCGTGCGCCCCGACAAACGTTTCGAGCGCGAAGGCGCGGACCTGCGATCGTCGGTGAAGGTCCCGGTGATCGACGCGGTGCTCGGCGCGGAGATCGACGTGGAAACGATCCAGGGCACGGTGACGGTCACGCTTCCGGC
>DALYDP010000030.1:0-9576 GCA_031973095.1 Candidatus Peribacteraceae bacterium
GCCGCTTCGATCTGCGCTTTCACGCGCATGGTTCCCACGATCGCGGAGCGTTCCGATTCGTCCAGCTTCATCTTGATGAACTTCACCGTGTCGCGGAGGTCGGGGAGCATCTTGTGTTCGAGGGCGTTCACGCGGCGGCGCGTGGTTTCGAGTTCGATGGCCATGCGCTCGGCCTGCTTTTCGATCTCCGCCAGGCGGACGAGCGAGGCGAAGGTTTCTTCGAAGAGGTCGATGGCTTCGTCGAGGAAGGCGTTCGTGTTCGCGTACCCGTAGCTGCGGATCGTTCCTTCTTTGCGGAGCTTGAACACGGGGATCTTCACGCCCATCACGCTCTTGATTTCGTAATCGAGCGAGATCGTCGCTTGGGGGCTCGATAGGGCGTTGTGCAGTTCCGATTCCGACAACCACGCCGACGCGAGGAGGAACGTGCGGAACGCGCGCTGGAGCTTCAGGTCGATTTCTTCGCGCAGCTGCTTGGCCGTGCGGATGACCACGAGGAATTGCTGCATGAGGCCGTCCTGCTTGTCTTTCAGCAGCTTATGACCCCGTTTGGCCGAAGCGCTTTTGCGCTTCAGTTCCATTAGGGCCATGCGGGTGGGATTGACGTGGAGGACTGCCATAAAGCATTAGGCGTTCTTCTTGGGCATGTATTCGTCGATGTGCTCGGACTTCACGCGCTTCAGTTCGCCGCGGGGGAGTTCCGTGAGCAGGTCCCATCCGATGCGGAGCGAGTCGTAGATCGAGCGGTTTTCCTGTTCGCCCTGCGTGATGAATTCCTTCTCGAAGCGGTCGGCGAACTTGAGGTAGGCCTTGTCGGTGTCGTTGAGCGACGATTCGCCGAGGATCACCGCGAGTTCGCGGACTTCGACGCCGCGGGCGTAGGCGGCCGTGAGCTGGGCGTCCATGCCGCTGTGGTCGGCGCGGGTCTTCGTCTTGTCCTGGGCCTTGCCTTTGAGGCGGGAGAGCGAGCCCATCGGGATGACCGGCGGGTAGATGCCTTTCTGGTGCAGGCCGCGGTCCTGGCGGATCTGTCCTTCCGTGATGTACCCCGTGAGGTCGGGGATCGGGTGCGTCACGTCGTCTTCCGGCATCGTGAGGATCGGGATCTGCGTGATGGAGCCGTCGCGCCCCTTGATGCGGCCGGCGCGTTCGTACATCGACGCGAGGTCGGTGTACATGTAGCCGGGGTAGCCGCGGCGTCCGGGGACTTCCTTGCGGGCGGCCGAGACTTCGCGGAGCGCTTCGCAGTAGTTGGTCATGTCGGTGAGGATGACCGTCACGTGGTAGCCGAGCTCGAACGCGAGGTATTCGGCGGTCGTGAGGGCCAGGCGCGGCGTGGCGATGCGTTCCACGACCGGGTTATCGGCCGTGTTGAGGAAGAGCACCGTGCGCGAGAGGGCGCCCGTCTTCTCGAATTCATGCTTGAAGTATTCGGCTTCCTGGAAGGTCACGCCCATCGCCGCGAAGACGACGGCGAACTTGCCGTCTTCCTTGACGTTGGTCGACTTGCCTTGCGTGTCGCGGTCTTCCTGCGTGAGCACACGCGCCTGGCGGGCGATCTGCGCCGCGAGGACACTGTGCGGCAGGCCGGCGCCCGAGAAGATCGGGAGCTTCTGGCCGCGGACGAGCGTGTTGAGGACGTCGATGGTCGAGATGCCGGTCTGGATGAAGTCATCCGGGAATTCGCGGCTCGCCGGGTTGATCGGGTTGCCGTTGATGTCGAGGACGGCCTCGGGAACGATCTCGCTGCCGCCGTCGATCGGTTTGCCGGAGCCGGAGAACGTGCGGCCGAGCATTTCTTCGGACACCGCGAGCTGGAACGGGCGGCCGAGGAAGCGTACCTTCAGGCCGGCGGTCTGCAGGCCCTGGGTCGTCTCGAACAGCTGCACCACGGCCATGTCGGCGCGGGCTTCGAGCACTTTGCCGAGGCGTTTCTCGCCGTTCGGCAGTTCCACGTCGCACAGTTCGTCGTAGGCGATGCCCTCGACCGAGCGGACGATGAGCAGCGGGCCGGCGACGTCGGAGACGGTCTTGTAGGCGGTGACGGACATAACGAGTGGGGAGTGGCGAGTAGTGAGTAACGAGTTACGCGATGGAGTGGATGGAGCGGAGCTGCTGCGTGATGTTCTTTTCGAGGTCGTCGAACTTCGCGAGTTCCGTCTCGGGGATGAGGTGGGCCTTCGAGAGTTCTTCCTTGATGGGGAGGTCGCGGAGCTGGGAGACGGCGAAGTCTTCGCGGTTCGTGAGTTCCAGGGCGATGTCGAGGTAGAGCATGATCGCCTTGAGCAGCTTGTGCTGCTTCTCGATCGACGTGTAGGCGTCGGCCGGGTCGAACGCGTTTTGGAAGAGGAAGTCTTCGCGGAGGATGCGTGCGACTTCGAGCGTCAGCTGGTCTTTGGCCGAGAGCGATTCCGTACCCACGAGGCGCACGATTTCTTCGAGCTTCGATTCGTCTTGCAAGATCTTCATCGCGCGGTCGCGGTTCGCCATGTACGCCGGGTCGACCGTGCGGTCGAAGAACGACTTCAGGTCGTCGCCGTAGAGCGTATAGCTCTGGAGCCAGTTGATGGCCGGGAAGTGGCGCTTGTAGGCGAGCTTGGCGTCGAGGGCCCAGAAGACCTTCGTGACGCGGAGCGTGTTCTGCGTGACCGGTTCGGAGAAGTCTCCGCCCGGGGGCGACACGGCGCCGATGACGGACAGCGAGCCCTTGCGGTCGCCGCCGATGCACTTCACCGCGCCTGCGCGTTCGTAGAAGCCGGCGGTGCGGGAGCCCAGGTACGCGGGGTAGCCTTCTTCGCCCGGCATTTCCTCGAGGCGGCCGGACATTTCGCGCATGGCTTCCGCCCAGCGGCTGGTCGAGTCGGCCATGAGGGCCACGTCGTAGCCCATGTCGCGGTAGTACTCGGCGATCGTGATGCCCGTGTATACCGAGGCTTCGCGGGCGGCGACCGGCATGTTCGAGGTGTTCGCGATGAGCACCGTGCGCTTCATGAGCGGTTCGCCGGTGTTCGGGTCGGTGAGGTGGGGGAACTCCGTGAGCACTTCCGTCATCTCGTTGCCGCGTTCGCCGCAGCCCACGTAGACGATCACCTGCGCGTTGCAGTACTTGGCGAGGGATTGCTGCGTGACGGTCTTGCCGGCGCCGAAGGGGCCGGGGATCGCGCCTGCGCCGCCCTTCGCCATGGGGAAGAGCGTGTCGAGGATGCGCATGCCCGTCGCGAGCGGCTCGTTCGGCACCGTCTTGCCCTTCACCGGGCGCGGAATGCGGATCGGCCAGCGCTGGAGCATCTGGATGTCGTGCGTTTTGCCGTCCTCGTCCTCGATCACGGCGATCGTATCGGTGACCGTGAACGAGCCGGACGAGATTTTCTTCACCGTGCCCGAGAGCGTCGGCGGCACCATGACGCGGTGTTCGATGAGCGTGGTTTCGGGAACCGTTCCAAGGATCGATCCTCCCTCCACGATATCTCCGACTTTCGCCGTCGCGGTGAATTTCCACGATTTCGCGCGGTCGATGCCGTTGGCCACGATGCCGCGGGTGATGAACGGGCTGCCGGCTTCGCGCTCGATCACCGTGAGCGGGCGCTGGATGCCGTCGTAGATGGATTCGAGCAGTCCCGGGGCGAGTTCGACCGAGAGCGTTTGGCCCGTCTGTTCCACGGAATCGCCGGGCACGAGGCCCGAGGTCTCTTCGTAGACCTGGATCGAGGCCGTGTCGCCGTGGAGCTCGATGATCTCGCCGATGAGCTTCTCCTTCGAGACGCGCACGACTTCGTACATCTTGGCGTTCGTGAGGCCCTTGGCGACCACGAGCGGACCCGCGATCTTGGTGATGGTGGATGAGTTGGACATACGAGGGGGAGGAGGAAGTGTCGGTCTGGGCGGAGTCGAGTGCTTACTGGAGGATGTCGCTGCCCACGGCGCGCTCGACGAGTTTCTTGAGGCGCGCAACGCCTGCGTTGGCGGAATCGCGGTTGGTGGGCGTGGGGATGATCGCGGGCAGGAAGTTGGCGCTGAACTTCGCTTCTTCCTCGCGCGGCAGGTCGTGCATCAGGTGTTCGGAGACGTAGATGATCGCGTAGGCGTTGCGCTCGATGCCGCGGTCGTCCTTCACCGTCATCTTGCGCAGGCGGTGCAGCTGGGCGAGCGCTTCCGGCTGCGTGCGCGCCGACGCGATTTCCACGCCGAGCAGCGAGAACGCGCGGATCGATTCTTCGGGGCCGACGAAGGCGATTTTTCCGTTCACGCTTCGTAGGGGGAAGTGGAGAGGAAGGGCGGCAGCATCTCGCGGATTTCCGCGGCGGACAATCCCGCGCGCTTGCCGATGAGGATCGTGCGGAGGATCCGCAGCTGCGAGAGCGCGATGATGGCGTAGGCGAAGGCGGATTCAAGCCCGAGGATGTTGGCGCGCATCTGCGCGATGTCGTGCGCGAGCGCTTTCACCAGGCTTCGTTCGACGGCGATCGAACTGTCTTCGACCGTTTCGAATTCCTCCGTGAACGAGAAGTGCAGGCTCGTACCCTGCAGCGCCGCGGCAGCCTTGCGGCGGTCGCCCGTGAGCAGGAGCGGGTCCACTTCGCCGCCGGGCAGGAAGTGCTTCGAGGCGTCGTCATTGTCCTGCAGGCGCCGCGCGATGCGGATGTTCTGCAGGTCGATCTGGTGTTTCACGTAGAGTTGGAGCAGCGTGCTTCCGGCGGCTTTCGCCAATTCGGTCTGCGTGCGCGCGACGTAGCGTGCAACGGACGCGTCGATGAGTGACGGCGTCACGTGTTCTTTCGCTTTCTGGCGCTGCACGAAGAGCACGAGGTGTCCCGGAAGCGTGTGGTGCGATTTGCCGTTCAGGATTAAGTCGCGCAAGAGCGCGGGGTCATGCGACGACGGCGAGCGCGATTCCGCCGCTTCGTCGCTTTTCGTGAGATGGAAGTATTTCTTGAGGAGGCTCGCGATGAGCGGGGCGTCTTCCTTGAGCCACAGGATGTCGAGGACCGGCTTGTAGGCGTCGGGCGTCATGTCTTCCAATTCCTTGTGCAGCCACGTTTCCATGCAGCCGACCAATTCGTCGAGCGATTCCATGTCGTTGGCCACGACGCTCGTGAATTTCAGCTCGCCGAGGATCTGTTGCAATTCGCGGTCGTTGTGCGCGCCCAGGAGGCGGTCCACGTCCGACGTCGTGAGCAGCCGCTGCTGGAGCACGCCGACACGGCCCGTCGCGTACGAGAAGTCGTTGCCGGAGCGCGTCATCGACGAGGTCATGCTTTGCCGAAGAGGGTGGAGGCGACGGTCAGTTCGGTCGCGGGGCGGAGGATGTCGCGGACGAGCGTTTCGTAGGTGCAGTCGCGGTCCGAGACGTCCGTCTCATGGATGAAGCCGCCGCGGCTCTTGAGTGACGCACCGATGCCGCGCGAGCCAGCGAGCTTCTTCACGATCGCTTCGTGGGGCTGCGCGGGGCGGATGACGCCGCCTTCGGGGCAGGCGTCGATCATGCGCTTGAGGAATTCCTCCGTCTGCGCCGGATTCATGCCCGCAAGCATGTCGAGTGCCTTCGCATAGGTTTGCTCCACGAGGCCGCGCTTCGCGGTCATGGCGGCCTGGCGGCCGTTCATGTGAGTGTGCGCGACGATCTGCCGCTCCATGTTCTTCTTTTTGCGTTCGACTTCGGTCGCGAGGGCGGCCACTTTTTCGGAGGCGGTCCGTTCGAGTTGCTCCCGCGTGCGCGCGACGGATTCCTGCTTGGCCTTGCGGGCCGTGGAGATCCGCGCTTCGGCGTTTGCGTCGAGCGCCCGAAGGATGTCGTTGAAAGCCATGGGGAGGTGAGGAAGAAGGGGTCAGTTCAGGATGTTGTCGCTCAAAGCCGTCAACATGAAGAACGAGATGAGGAATCCGAGGAGGGCGTACGTTTCGACGAGGGCGGCGAGGGTGATCACGCGACCCATGAGGCCGGAGTCCTTGGCGAGCATGTGCATGCCGGCGGCACAGACTTTGCCTTGGTACGGTGCCGAGGCGAACGCGGCGATGGAGACCGGGATGAACGAGCCGAAGAGCGCGAAGCCGTCGGCCATCGTGAGCGCGACCGAGCCGTCAAGGAGCGGGCCGGCGAAGTTGAAAAGGAAGAGGAGCGAGACCACCATGCCGTAGAGGCCCTGGGAGCCCGGGAGCACGGAGAGGGTGATGACGCGGCCGGCCATTTCCGGCTTTTCCGTGATGAGGCCCGAGCCGGCCTGGCCCACGAGCGAGACGCCGATCGAGGAGCCGTAGCAGGGGAGGGCGGTCGCCATGCCGGCGCCGAGGAAGGCGAGGCCGAGCGCCCAGTGGTCAGCGGTCGTGGCGACGACCGTGTCCATGACGCCGTCGAGACCAGCGGATTGCGCGAAGGCGGCTGCCGGAACCGTCACCGCGAGGGCTCCGAAAAGGGAAAGGAGTTTCTTCATAGAAAGGGGAGGAAGTGAAAAAAGGATAGAATGGCGTGATTAGACTTCGCGCGTGAACGGACGGAAGGGGCGTCCGCCGCCTTCGAAGAACTGGCTGAAGAATTCGACGAATTGGAGGCGGCCGGAGTGGATGAACGCGCCGAGGACGTTCAGGACGATGTTCGCAATGTGACCGACGATGTAGATGACGATGGCGAGCGGAATGGCGAGGAACCAGGGAAGGAACGCACTGATCTGCTCCGCAACGAGGTTCACCGTGAAGGCCAAGGCGCCCGTCACGAGGCCGAGCGCGAGGATGCGGAGGTAGGAGAGGATGTTACCCATCATGCCAAGGAAGAAGTTCAGTGTCTGCAGGAAGCCGAACAACGGACGCTTCACGAGCGTGTTGCCGTGGCCCTTGCCCCACACCATCAACGCCAGGGAGCCGAAGATGCAGTAGAGGAAGATCTGCTGGTATTCGGAGGGGCCGAAGAAGTACGTCAGGGTGAAGCCGATGAAGAGCAGCGAGGTGCCGTCCATCCAAAGGCCGGCGGCGAGCTGGCCGCTGCGGACCTTGGAGTAGGCGCCAAGCATGATGCCGAACGTAAGGTGGATGATGCCCAGCGCGAGCGCGAGGTTTTGGAGGAACGTGATGCCCGTTTGGTCGCTTAGGTTCCAAATTTGGCCGAGGAACAGGCGTCCGTCGCCGTCAGGATCGGGCTTCGTGAGGTATGCCGGGACGTCGTCCGGTGAGACGCCGAACCAGCCGCCGAAGGGGATGGAGACGAAAAACGTCACGATGCCGCTCAGGAAGAGGAGCCAGAAGAGCGGTGCCTGTGACGGGGATTTGCGGGCTTTCAGCAAGTAGCCGCCCATGATGAGGGCGAGCGTGAGGCCGTAGCCGGCGTCCGTGAGACAGAGGCCGAAGAACAGAATGAAGAAGATCGAGAGATACGGCGTCGGATCCATTTCGTTGGACTGTGGCAAACCGTAGAGCTTCGTCACGCTCTCGAATGGGGTGAGGAGCGGGTTGTTCTTGAGTTGCACGGGGACCGATTCGTTCTCGTCGGGCTTCACTTTCATGAGGGCGGTCGCGTCCGAAAGGTCGTGGAGCTTTTTCTCGAGGTGGGCGATGTTCTTCTTTGCCACCCAGCCGAACAGCGTCACCGTGCCCTTGGTTTCGCGCATCGCTTCGCGCACGGCCTGCTTGTCGTCGAGCCAACGGAGGTAGATGAGGGCGCGGGCGAGGTTCGGGAGTTCTTCCGCGAGGCGCAGGCGCGCGTCGTGCACGTCTTCCAAGTTTTTTTCCAGGCGATGCATTTCGGCCCGTTCTTCGGCGTCGGGCATCGCGGCGGGCGTCGCGGCCGCCGTCTTGACGTTCGCGTGGGGGACGGACCCCGTGAAGTACGCGGCCTCGTTCACGCCGGAACCCGCGGAGCCTTCATCCATGCCTTTCTTGTGTTCGTGCAGGTGCTTCCGTGCTTCATGTTCCTTTTTATCGAGCGCGTGCACCTGGTCGATGATGGATCGGATGTCGGTGTGTAGCGCGGCGATCACGACTTCCTCTTTCGTGGGCTTCTTGTCCATCGCGGCGCGGAGTTTCTTGCTGGCCAGCGGAAGAAGGGCGGAAATGGCGAATTCCAGCTCTGCTTTGCGGAATTTTACTTCCGTGTGGTCGATGCCGCCCACGCCTTCGCGGGCGTCGCAGACTTCGAGCACGCCTTCGTCGTGGAGCAGGTGCAGTACGTCTTCCTTGAGGGACTTGAGCGACATGATCGCCACTTTCTGCATCGGGATGATCGCCATATCAGAGGAGGGAGGGGAATGCGGGAGAGAGCGCGATGTCGACGACGTGTTTCGCGGCGGCCGCGACGCGGGCCGATCCTTCGCGTTCGATGCGCGTCACGTCGTTCGCCGCCTGCTCTTCGCCCTGTTTTAGGATCTGCGGGAGATGGGTGTTTTTGAACGTCAAAAGTTCTTCGCGGCCCTTCGCGCGAGCCTGTTCCACTTTCGCGTCTTGTTCGGCGCGGATGCCGTCTTCTTCGGCGATCCGTTCTTGTTCCAGCGCCGATTCGGCGTCGCGGACGAGTCTCTCGTGCTGCTCTTCGCGTTCAACGACTTGTTCGAAGGGGCTCGTGCGCGTCTGGTGCGCGGCGGCCGGGGAGGCAAACGTGTTAACCATAGGTGGTTGGGCGGAAACGTGCGCGATGTGTACTCCCGTTGCATAAAGAAATCAAGGCTCTAAGAGGTCACTTCCGGCTGTATTTGATAAATTACATAAAATATGTTATAATATACTAAAAGTTCAGGCATACACATTCCTTTATTTATGCACGACCTCCCGGGCTTCGAACATGCGCGCGTCGACACGCTTCCCGACGGGGGGATTGGGCACGGAGCGCGTCGCGCGTTGCGGCGCCACGTCGCATTGCTCCTTTTGACGATGTCCGTGGTCGTGATCCCGAACGTCGTCGCTTTCGCCGCGTCGATCATGGAATGATTCTTTCGTATGCCGGACCACGAATAGGTCCGTCCATCCATGACAATCCGCTGCGGAGTTTGAGGGTTTTTGCGCTATTCGGCACAGTGTGCCCACTATGAAGATTTCCCTCGCTTCCGTGTCCATCGCGTTGAGTCTCGGGCTCATCGCGTATCCGCTCCTTGGCATGGGGGCAGATCCGTTGATCGGAGGCGACCGGGCATCGTCGGTGTTTTTCGCCGCCCGCCGCGCCCAAGTGGTTCCCGCCACGTCTTCGGCATCGTCGTCTTCTATCACGAAAAAAGAAGGATCCCCGTCGCGCCTTGATCGTCGCACGTCGCGCGCCATGGTGCGCTTGAAACAGCTGCTCGGATCCAATGCCGACGCCGCGAAGATCCGTCCGCCGTCCGCCCTCACGCGCCCGCCGATGGATCCGCTCAACCGTACGGGCGTGTATTTGGTATCCGGACGCGCTGCCGATATCGACGGCTACCTGCAGGAGACGATCGACGACGTGAAGAAAGGCGGAGGTAATGCCATCATCTTCGACGTGAAGGGTTCGCGCGTGTATTTCGACACCACGTCGCCGATCGCGAAGGAATTGAACTTGGTGAAGCCGATCGAAGACTTGCCCGCCATCATCAAGAAGCTGCACGAGAACGGCCTCTATGCCATGGGCCGCTTCATCGC
>DALYDP010000031.1:0-9486 GCA_031973095.1 Candidatus Peribacteraceae bacterium
GACGGCGAAGACAGGATCGGCGCACGGGTCGCACTGTCCGTCGCGAACGCCGCCGAAACCGGCAGGTCGAAGCCGGTGATCGTCCGTTCGACCGACAGCGTCGCCGTGTCGATCACCGTTACGTTGTCGCTCGAGCGGTTCATGACGTACGCCCCCGTGCCGTTGATCGCGATGCCCTCGGGGAAGGTGCCTACGGTGATCGTTGTCACGGCTTGGAAGTCGACCGTGTCGATCACGCGGACGTTGTTATTCGCGCGGTTGACGATAAACGCCCCCGTGCCGGCAAAGCCGATGCTCGTGGGCTCGTCCCCGACGGAGACGGTGCGCACGACTTCGTTGTCGGTCGTGTCGATGATTTTCACGTCATCGGAGCCGTTCGCGACCACATATGCGCCCGTGCCGTTGATGGCGATGTAGTACGGCGCGACGACGGAAATCGTTTCTTCCACGGCGTTGTCCTCGATGTCGATGACCGAGACAGTATTCGCGATGGTATTGGCCACGTACGCGCCGGTCCCGCTGATCGCGATGCCGACCGGCGAGGTTCCCACGGAAATCGTCCGCTCCACCTGGTTATTGGTGGTATCGATAACGCTCACGCTGTTCCCGTTGCCGTTCACCACGTACACGCCCGTGCCGCTCGTCGCGAGCTGGTACGGACTGGCTCCCACCGCGATCGTCGCGACGACCGTGAAGTCGGTCGCGTCGATCACGGTCACGCTGTTGGCGCCCTGGTTCGAAACGTACGCCCCCGTGCCGTTTATGACGATTCCCCACGGGCCGTCGCCCGTCGAGATCGTTCCTGCAACCGCGTTCGTCGAAAGGTTCACGACGGATATGGCGTCCAAGGCATAGCTCGTGACGTACGCGGCCGTGATCGCGTGTGCGAATGACGGGGTGAGCAGGAGAGGAATCGCGAAGATCGAAAGGAGGCGGCGCATTGAGGGTGATCGAAAGGTCGGTGACAAGGATACACGGCGTCGGAAGCTGCTGGATCGCTAAAGCATTGCGCTTCATACATGCTTGTTGTGACGCGCGCTACATGGCGCGTCGTGCCGTTCGTCCTTCACGCGTCGCCCATGTAGAGGCCGATCTTTTTTGCGGCCGAGTACACGGGATCTTCCGCGGTCACGAGGTTTAATTTGCCGACGGCCTGCGCGATGGAGACCGCCGTCATCTTGCCGTGGCGGTACGACACCATGCAGCCGAATTCCCCCGCGTGCACCGCATCGATCGCCGCAACGCCGTAGGCACGCGCAAGGATGTGGTCTTCCGCGTTCGGTCCGCCTCCGCGTTGCGTGTGGCCGAGCACGACCGTGCGCATCTCGAATTCTCCGGGTTGCGCGCAGGCTTCCACCGCGGCCATGAGTCGTTCGGCGGCGCCGCCGAGCTGCGCTTCGCCGTCTTTTTTCGCTTTCTTCGTCGAGAGCTTTCCGCCGATATGCGCGCCTTCCGCCACCACGATCACCGACGATAATTTTCCCTGCTTCACGCGGTCACGGATGAATTCCGTCAAATTGGCCGGATTGAAGGGGAATTCCGGCAGGAGGATGGCGTTCGCGCCGCCCGCGAGACCGCCGTAGAGGGCGATCCAGCCCGCGTGGCGGCCCATGGTTTCCACGAACATCACGCGGTCGTGGCTCGCCGCCGTGGTGTGGATGCGGTTGAGTTCCTCGCGCACGATTTCAACCGCCGAGGAGAAGCCGAACGAGCGGTCCGTTCCTTCGAGGTCGTTGTCGATCGTCTTGGGTACGCCCACGACTTTCATGCCCGTCAGTTCCATGAGTTGGTGCGCGCCGCTCAGCGTGCCGTCGCCGCCGATCACGATCAACGCGTCGATGTCGTTGGCCTTCATGTTCCGGGCAACGCTGTTGAGTACGTCGGTCGGGATGCGCGACGCGCCGCCTTCGCCGATTTTCGCCGCGAAACGACCGTGGTTGGTCGTGCGTAATACGGTGCCGCCGATATGGCTGATGCCGCGGACGGCACGCACATCGAGGGGTTTGAGCATCGGGGGATCGAGGATGCCTTCCCATCCTTTCAGGATGCCCACGAATTCGTAGCCCATCGGGACGCCCGCGCGGACGATCGACGAGATGACGGTGTTCAGGCCGGCGCAGTCGCCGCCGCCCGTCAGGATGCCGATTCGTTTCACTGTCGCGCTCGCCATGGGAATGCGGGGGAAGAAGTCCCTATGGTAGCGTGTCCATGGCGTGCTTCAACGCATGATGCCCTTGTGCCGCAGGACGCGTGCGTTGCATCTCTGGTGATCCCCCTTGTTTTTCGCAGTTCGCTGCGAAGCTGGGATCGTCGTCGCGTGATCATGTACCATCGTACGGTGAATTCGCCGAACGAACCGGAATCAACTGAAGTATCCAAAGGTACGCTCATCGCGGGAATCGTTCATCGTGATGGCCGGTTCTTGGTGGTCCATAACGTGAAACACGGCCTGCGCATCGAACCGTCGGGCGGCAAATTGAATCCGAATGAAACGCATGAAGAGGGCGTGGCACGCGAGATGTGGGAAGAGCTGCGCGTGAAGGTGCGAGTGCTCGGCAAAATCGGTGTATACGAAACCGACATGACCAAAGAGGGTGTGTTCGACGTGCACACGTACTTGTGCGACATCGTGGAGGGAGAGCCTGTCGCGTCCGAACCGGGAAAAATCGTGAATGTTGAATGGTTGACGCCCGACGAATTGGAGACGCGCGCGGAAATTACCAAGAGCCTACGGTCGACGATTCCGGATCTTCGCGCATTGATCGAGCAGCGCTGACACCGGTCTCATTGCCGCCATATGGGCGTATCGATACGATGCATGCATGTCGTGGTACGAATACGCCATCTACGCTCTCTCCGCCGCGGCGGTCGTCGGCCAGGTTTTGCTCCTCGTGATCGCCCTCTCGTACGTCCGTGGACTGGCGTTCCTGCGACGCTTCATCGAGCGCGACGCGCTCATGTGGATGTTCGTCGTGTCGTTGACGTGCACCCTGGGTAGCCTGTTCCTCTCCGACGTCGCCGGCATCGAACCCTGCAAACTGTGCTGGTACCAGCGCATCGCCATGTATCCCATCGTCGTGCTGACCGCGATCGGGTTGTGGCGCCGCGATGCGAACGTTGCATGGTACATCCTGCCGCTGAGCCTCATCGGTGCTTCCATCGCTGGCTGGCACTACGGGGAGCACGTGTGGACGCTGACCCATCCCGCCGATCCGACGGTGCCGTGCAGTTTTGACGGCATCTCGTGCGCAGTGCCACCGTACTGGCATTTCGGGTACGTGTCGGTGCCGCTCATGGCGCTGACGGGTTTCGCGCTCAACGCCGTCGGATGTTTCTGGTTGCTGCGGCGAAAAGCGTGACCGTCATTCGACCCAGAGCAGCAGGCTCTTGAGGTAGTCGACTTCCGGATGGTAGATGTTCACCGGATGGTCGATTGCCTGGCGATGGCGCTGGAGGATGCGCACGAAGCGTTTTGCCTGCCGTGCCGCGTGGAACACGATCGTCTGGAACGTGGCTACGTCGACCTGGTAGCTGCAGGAGCACGTGAGCAAGAGGCCGCCGGTGCTCGGCAGCGCCTGCATGGCCATGCGGTTGAGATCGACGTACGCCTTCTTCGCCTGCTCCAGGTCGCTCGAGCGTTTCGCGAACGCCGGGGGATCGAGCACGATGAAGTCGTAGGGGCGCGGCGGAGGCACGCGGCGCATGAATGCGAACGCGTCTTCGTCGTAGGTCGAGAGTTTGCCCGGGTCGATGCCGTTCATCGCCACGTTGCCGCGGGCGAGCGAGAGGGCGCTGGAGTCGTAGTCCACCGCGTCGGCCGTGAGTGCGCCGCCCGCGAGGGCCGCCGTCGAGAAGCCTCCCACGTAGGCACACACGTCGAGCACGGTTCGTCCGCGCGCATGGGAGCGCACGAGCGCGCGCATGTCGCGCTGGTCGAGGAACAGGCCGGTTTTCTGGCTTCCGGCGAGTTCGATCTGGAATTTCAAGCCGTCTTCGACCACCGGGATCGATGTCGGTCCCTCGCCGCGTAGCCATCCTTCCTTCGCTTCCAGTCCTTCTTTCTTGCGTGAGGCGCCGCCCGACTTTTCGTAGATGTTGTCGCAGTCGCAGATGTCCATGAGGGTCTTGGCCACCCAGTCGCGCAGGACGTCCATGCCGAGGGTGGTGAATTGCACCACGAGCGTGCGGTCGTATTTGTCGACTACGAGCCCCGGGATGCCGTCGCCTTCGGCATTGATCAGGCGGTACGCGTTGGTTGTCTCGGCGGAGCCCGCCGGCGAAGCCGGAAAGAACATGCTCCGCAGCTCCACCGCCTTTTGCATCGCGGCTTTGATTTGCGACATCGGTTCCCCTTCCTTGAAGGCGATCGCGCGTCCGCAGATGTACGCCTTCGAGTTGTAGGTCGCATAGCAGAGGAACGATCCGTCGCCGGCCAGCGCGCGCACGATGGCGCCGTCCGCCGCCGTCGGCGTGCCCACGACCGCGCTGCGGTAGATCGCGTGGTGGCGGTTGCGCAGGTGCACGTCGGCGCCGCTGCGGATGGTGATGGTGGGGAAGGCGACCATGGGCACGCATTCTAGCCGTATCGGCGTATCCGGGACAGGTGGCTTTATGCACGAAAAGGTCTAGTATGTCGTACTTTATGACCAACACCCCCTCCCGATCGGAAGCAGACGAAGCGCAGCGGCAACATCAAATCGCGACGGCGGCGTGGCACGAGGCGCGCAGTAGGACGTTCGAACGTTGGCTGGAGGCGAATCATGACCGCATCGTGGAGCTTCCGGGTTTCATGAGCCTGACATGGCCGACCGCGAAAGAGGGGATCGTTGTTCGCATGGAGACGGAACGCGCGTGCCAGGAGGTGCGCGTACTGCTTGCTTCCGCCGATCTTACGGAGTTCGATGATGAGCCGGCCATCGACGTGCGACTGGGCTGATCAGTACGCCTTCGCGTAGAGCGCCCACTCGGTGGCGGGTTTGCCGGAGACGGGATCGGTCTTTCCCTTCGCTTGGGCAGGATCGCCCAGCAAACGAATGGAGGCCTTCAAATCGTTTTGCACTTTCATCGCCGTCTCCTTGTCTCCGTCCCACGCGGCCCAGACCATGCCGCCGTCGCCGTCGATGATTTTCTTCAGATCATCGAACGTCGCGGCTTCGTGCGTGTGGGTTTTCAGGAATTCCTCGGCCTGCGCGAGCATGTTGCTTTGGATGTTCTGGAGTAGTACGCGCACCGACATGCCGTTCACTTGCGCCAGTGGCACCGCGGACTTTTCCGACGTGTCGCGGCGGACCATCGTCACCTGGTTTTGGGCCAGGTCCTTGGGTCCGAGTTCGATGCGGATCGGCACGCCTTTCACTTCCCACTCGGCGAATTTGAAGCCGGGGGATTTCTCGTCGCGCCAGTCGAGCTTCACGCGCACTTCGTCGAGCGACCGCTCGATCTCCACCGCGGCCTTCATGACCGCCTGTTTTTCTTCATCCGTTTTGTAGATGGGCACGATCACCACTTGGATCGGGGCGATCGCGGGCGGGATGCGCAGGCCCTTCTCATCGCCGTGGACCACGATCAGCGTGCCGATGATGCGCGTGGAGAGTCCCCAGCTCGTCATGAACGGGCGCTCTTGTTTGCCCTCCTTGCTCAGGTATTTCACGTCGTATGCTTCCGAGAAACCCTGTCCCAGGTTGTGCGACGTGCCGGCTTGGATGGCTTTGCCGTCGCGGGCGAGGGCTTCGGTCGTCATGGTGTAGAGCGCGCCGGCGAATTTCTCGTGCTCCGGTTTCTTGCCGCGGAGCACGGGGATCGCGAGCATGTCCCGGTCGAAATCCGCATACATCTGCAGGGCCGCCATCACCATTTGGTCGGCTTCGTCCTTCGTGGCATGCATGGTATGGCCTTCCTGCCACAGGAATTCGAGTGTGCGGAGGAATGGGCGCGTGCGCATCTCCCAACGGACGACGTTCGCCCACTGGTTGATTTTCATGGGCAGGTCGCGGTAGCTCTGCACCCACTTGGCGAAGGTTGAGTAGATGATCGTTTCGCTCGTGGGGCGGATGTAGAGCTTCTCCGTCAGCTCCTTGCCGCCGCCGTGCGTGACCACCGCGCACTCCGGCGCGAAGCCCTCGATGTGGTCCTTCTCCTTTTGCAACACCGATTCGGGGATGAGCATGGGGAAGTACACGTTGTCGACGCCGAGGTCCTTGATGCGTTGGTTGAGGTCTTGCTGGATCGCCTCCCACAGCGCGTAGCCGTAGGGCTTGAAGATGATGCAGCCGCGCACGTCCGCGTGTTCCGCGAGGTCGGCCTGGGCGATGACGTCCAGGTACCATTGGGGGAAATCCGTGTTTTGGTCGGCGATGCGCGCCATGGGCGAATAGGGGAGGGAGCGGCGGCATCCTAGCAGACCCGCCTTCGCATCGGCTATGGCGGGCGCCTGCGTGATACCGGCGCCATGATGACTGTTTCACGGCGTTTTTGGATTTGGTGTGAGCGTCGGTACATGCGTACGTTGACTTCGAATTACCGGTCATCGTCGACACGTTCATCAAGCTTGGCAAAACGCTGCGCACAGGCGACGTAAAAGAGGCGCTCGAAGTGATCAAGGAGCGCGATTAGCCGATGATGCCCGCCACGATCCGGTCGAACCAGATGCCGATGATCGTGATGACGGAGCCGAACGCGATGCCCGCCAGCATTTCGCGCGCCGAATGGCCTACGCGTTCGCGGAGGTGTTTGTCTCGTTGCAGCGTGTTGAGGATGGAGGCTTGTTCGCCCACCGTACGGCGCAGGCTGATCGCGTCGTACCAGACCACCGCGGCGAACACGAAGGCGATCGCGAATTCGCTCGATTCGAACCCGTTGCGCCGCGCGATGACGATGAGCAGCGACGTGACGAACGCGGAGTGCGTGCTCGGCATGCCTCCCGGACGGAACATTCCGTCACTCCAGTGTCCCGTGCGGCGATAGTCGATCGCGGCTTTCACGCATTCCGACAGCACCATCGCGATGACGGGGACCAAGAAGACGTAGGTGCGGAGGAAGGGCATGGTTGGATCAGGGGATGCGTTAGCCTGCGGATAATTCGCCCAGTGCATGTTGGACCGATTCCGCGCCGGACGCGATCCGGTCTTGCGCGTTTTGCACAAAGGCTTCCGCGTTGCCGTAAATGGTCGTCACTCCGCTCGCGAGCTGGAAGCCGAGTTGGCCGTAGGTAACGATCTGCATGCCGCGCTGCACGTTATGGATCGCGCTTTGCACGCGACGCGCCTTTTTCTGCAGCGTCGTGATTTCGAGCATGTTTTCGAGTGCCTTCGCGCCGTCTTTGCTCTTGTTCAGGTTTTTCACCGTTTTGGCCGTTGCGTTCGCGACTTCGACTCCCTTGAGCGTGCGGTCGATCGTGCGCGCGGCGTCGACCGATGCCGACACGCCGCGGATGGCGCGCCAAGCCACGATGGACGTGCCGCCCGTGAAGAAGCCCGCGACGATGGAGGCCGTACCGAGGACGCCCATCGCTCCCGATGTGACACGTTGCCATGTGTCGAGCTCGCGGCCGTTGAGATCGGTGCCCATCACCGCCGCGCGGAAATCGAGCGCTTCGCCCACCCCGGGAATGAATCCGCCGAGGGCTTCGCCGGCGTCGAGCGCGAATGCTTTTTTCGCCGCGTCGCCTTCTTCGCCGCTGCGCAGCGCCGCCGCACCCTCGAGCGCGAGCGGAAGGAATGAGTATCCGGTGATGGCACCCATGACGTATTTGCCACCCATGCGCGAGACCTTGTAACCGATGCTTTCGATGCCCTTCGTGGTTTTTTCGAGACCGCGTTCCGTCCAATGCGCGCCGCCGTCGCCCGTATCGAGCTTGTGCTTCGCATGCTCGAGGAATTCGTCTCGGTTCGCGCTGAGCAGGTCCGCATATTCCTTGCCGAGGGCGACCTTGCGGCCGTTCACTTCCGCCGAATGCGCGTCGATGCGTTCCTTGATCCTTCGGAGTGCTTCTTTTTTCACGTTCTCCGAATCGCCGCCATGTTTCCCCGTGCGGAGTTTCTCCTGGGCCTCGTGGGCGATGTCGCGGATCGCGTCGCTGGTTTCCTTGAACGACGGCACTTCCTTTTTGGCGTAGAAGCTCGACATTTCCGCTTCCACGTGCGCGAGGCGCTCCTGCAGTTCGCGCGGGGTGGCCGCGGTCACGTCCAGGGGTTTGGAGCGTTGCAGTTCCGGGTCCGCGTCGATCGCGACGCGAAGGACCTGATCGAGTTCCCGCGATTCCTTGCTGGTGCCTCCCGGCCGGTGGCCGCGCGCAAGCAGTTCCTTGCCGCGCTTTGCGGCCAAAAGGAGCGAAGCGTCGGCCGTGCGACCGAGGGAATCCGTCGTGTCGGCTTGGCGGAGGATGGCGTCGAAGCGGTCCTCGATGAGGAAGAGGGAGTATGCTTTTTTAACCACCGCGTGGCCTCCCTCGCGGCGTACGCTGGCCTTCCATGCCGTAATGAAGGGGGGTTTGAGCGTTTTATTGCCGCCGGTGAGAAAGTTCGGCATCGTCACGACGCCGGTTTCCTCGTCGTAGGTGGCGCCCGGCATCGCGTAGACGATGCCCTTCACGAGTCCGCGAAGGCCGGAGTCTTTGAGGTCGACCGCGGCATCTTTTGCCTTTTCTGCAAAATCTTTGACGGTTTCGAGGGTGCCCCGCCCCGTTCTGCCCGCGACGGATTCCACGTAGTCCTCGATGGTCGGCATGTTCTGTTGGATGTATTGATAGCCTTCGCTTCCCGCCTTAAGGCCCAGCCCCGCGATGAGCGCCGCGAAGATCGGGTGTTCTTTTGCGCCTTCGATGGCGGTGCGCAGGTATCCACGCGTCGCGATGCTCGTTCGAAGGTCTTTGGCTTTCGAAAACCCGAGCCACGAGAGCACCGCGAGGAGGCCCGACCCCACGACGCCCCAGCTTCCGGCGCGGCGCATCAGTTCGGATGCGAATGATTTCTCGGCGTTGTCCTCGAGTGCTTCGGTCTTCGTACCGATCGTTTTTTTGAGAGACTCCCATTGATCCCGTGCATCGAGCGTGATCCCAAGCTCTTCCATGCGCTTTTCCAGGGCGCGTTGCATCTCGGGCAATTCGAACAACGCCGGCATCTGCTTCGTCTCGCGGATGTCGTGCAGCAACGATTTCAGGTCGACGGCGGCAAGCGTCGTGACCTGTGCGCGCCGTTCGGCATCCGTCAGGGCGGTGAGACGATCGAGGACGCTCGGTGAGGATGATGGTGTGTTCTTCATTTTTTTTGATGGTTGTTACATCATTATTCCTATGCCCGTACTCGAAGAGTCGCCTGCAACTGCAGGCGCAGGAGCAGGAGCTGTCGCGGGCCCTTTTCCTGATGTGAGTCTATCTTCCGCAATGCCATGTTCAGCCATGTAGGTGCGAACATCGCGGAATGTCGCCGCGGCTTTGGGGTTTGATTTCCATTGTTCGGGGTCGATGCGAAGGAATTCTTTAATCGCAGC
>DALYDP010000032.1:0-8755 GCA_031973095.1 Candidatus Peribacteraceae bacterium
GGCCACGGCATGGAAAGCGTGCACCGGCTGCTTACGACGGAATACGGATTGGCGATGGGATTGGCGGAGTACGAAACGATCGTATGGGAGGAAGCAACGCACGTGTACGACACGCTGGCACTGCCCGTACCGGGCGTGGTCAGCTTCCTCGAGCGCCTCAAGGCCGCGAACGTGCCGATGGCGATCGGATCGTCCAACGAACGCGAGGTGATCGACGAAACGTGCGCCCGGCTCGGACTCGACGCGTATTTCGACGCGATTGCAACGAAGGACGACGTTCCCTCGGGCAGGATCAAACCGTGCCCCGACATTTACCTGCACGCGGCACGGGGTCTCGGGATCGCTCCCGCCGACTGCGTCGCCATCGAAGATTCACAGACCGGCATCGCCGCCGCCAAAGCAGCGGGCATGCGGTGCGTCGCCCTCCACTCGGCGCACAACAACATGCAGGACATGTCGGCAGCCGACCTGCATATCGAAGGATTCGACGAACTGGAATCACTGCTCGGGTAACGCCCGGGAGCTGAGGAAATGCAGGTGGATATACGGCACCTCCTGGCCGCCGCCTTTCCCCACGTGGAAGGTCAACGTGTAGCCATCGATCCCCTTTTCCTTGGCGAAACGCTCTGCCGCGAGGATGAGCATGCCCGGAATGTGTTCCGTTTCCGGCGTCACGTGCGCGACCGATTCCAGGAACGTCTTCGGCACGAACAGCAGGTGCGTCACGTCGCGCGGATGGATGTCCTTGAACGCCAAAACATCGTCATCTTCATGGACGATCGCGGCGGGAATCTCGCGGTCGATGATCTTATGGAAAACGGTACGCTCCATGCGGACATCATACACCTTGAGACCGCGCACCGAATGAGCCATGCTCGAAGCGGATATGAACACGCGAGATTTCTTCTATTCCCACGGCGTCACGTACGTCGGCACGACGGTCAGCGTGGTGCTGATGGCCGCGTTCTACGTGATTTCGCTGCGCATCGGACCCGAAGCGTTCGGCGCGTTGCAATCGACGTTTTCGTTCATGTTCCTCCTGTTCGCGGGGCGCGGAGCCGCCGCGGGGTACGTGGTGCTGAATGCCGCGGGAAACGAACGCGCACTCGGAAGCGTAACCCGAACGGCGTTGCGGTTGGGATTCCTGATGGGACTACTCATCGCCGGCGCGTTCCTCGCCCTCTCTCCGTTCCTGCGCGATTTCCTTCGCCTCCAATCCACCGTGGCGTTCGTGCTCATGGGCATCGCGGCGATTCCGGGAATGATGGGAGGCATAAACGACGGCATCCTCAACGTGCAGCGCCGCTTCCGGGCACTCGCCGTAAGCTCGATGATCGCCCCCGCGTCGAACGTCCTGCTCGCGGCGCTGTTACTGCGCGACGGATTCCACGAAATGGACGCGGGTCTCATCGTGCTCGGCGGCCAATGTTTCGGGTGCCTCAACGCGCTCTTCGTGCGTTGGAATTTCCTAGCAAGCGACGAACGCGTTGCGCCATCCCGCACCGCACTGCGTGAAGTAATGGAATTAATCGCGGCCTCGCTGCTATTCGGCGCATCGCTCCGCCTGGACGTATACTGGGCGAAACATGTCCTGTCACCGGAACAAGCAGGCGTCTACGCGATCGCCGCGTCCATCGCCGTAGTGCTCTACATGATGAGCAACAGCGTCGCGCGCGTAACGAGCATGTCGCTCCGGAGCGATACCGCCACGAAATCAATCCTCGCGTCCTACGGCCTCATCATCGCGGTGTCCGCGGCGCTCGCGGGCGGATTCTGGGCGTTCGGACCGCGGACACTCCGACTGCTCGTGGGTCACGACGTGGCGATAGACTGGTCCGTACTCGCCCCGTTGTTCGCCGCCCTCACGTTCCACTCGATCGTGACCTTCGACTTCACGTGCATGAACGTCGCGACGAAGCGCGTCCATGTGGGCATCGGCGTGCTCCTCATTGCCGTCCAAACCGGGGCGCTTGCGTGGTTCGGTTCGGACGCCCGATCCATCGCCCTCTCCCAATGCGCGGCCATGGGCGCCCTGACGATCATCTTCTCGACATCGCTGAAAACGGCCGTAAAAAGCCTTCGCGCGTCACCGACGACACACCCCGCCGAAGCACACCTCCAACAGGCATAAAACGGCCGTAAACCTTGATTTTTGGCACGAAAAAGAGTATAATGGACATGTGATTCCGTCGTCCCCCGAGAAGGGTCTCCTCACTCCGTCGGGCACGCCCGAACGGTCGCAGTCCGTGCTCCAACCCAGCAAGGCCGAAGGTTTGGCGATGCTCGTGGCGGAGATCAACGACCTTCCGGGCGAAACGGCGACCGAAGACGCGACGAGCGATTGGGGTTCTTCTTCGACAGGCACGGCGATGACTGCCCAAGGCGCTCAGCAAGGCGGCACCGCACGCGACCATGCGATGGCGCATCTTCCCACACCCGCGCGCATGCAAAAGCTGCTCGAAGCGCACATCCGCTCCGAAGTGAAAGAGCTGCGTAAACAAACGAAACTCATCATCCGCTCGCGCAAACCCGGTTCGGCTTACGCGTTAGCCCAAATGTACGCGAAAATCCGCCACCTCAACGCGCTTCTTGCCGATCTGCTCGAAGCGTCATACGACGTGCTGAAGAGGTTGTTCGTAAAGGTCTTCGTCGACAAACAAGCCATCGGGTGACCGGCGTCACGGTGAGGTGCTTTTGCCGCAGCAAAAGCCTCGAACCATGACTTATTCTGCATCAATCACTTTCTTGTGCTCATGCTTTTTCTTCCCTGAATGATCCAAGCTCTCGATGTACTCCAGTACCCATTGGAGGATGGTATCGGTCATCGTGAGGGGCTTCATGATGATGTCTTCCACTTGCCCGGAAACCGACTCGACGCGCTTCATGACTTTGCGCAGGTCCACCACGATGAAGAGCGCGTGATACAAGACGATCACGAGCATGACGGCGACGAGAATGAGGATCGCCGTAAGGACTTGGTCCGCGGTAAGCACCATACGGTACTCTACGGTACTGGAGGCCCTCCCCCATGCGCAACACGCTCACACGCCTTTGGCACCTACCCCGCAACACGATCATCCTGCTCATCCGCGGGTACCAACGCACGCTCTCACCGGACCACGGGCCGCTCAATCCCCTGTTCCAATACGGCTATTGCCGACATTCGCCGACGTGTTCGCAGTACGGAATCGACACCATCGCCAAGCGTGGAGTCATTATCGGGCTGCCGCTGACGACATGGCGGATACTCACGTGCAACCCATGGAACACACCGAGCGACGAAAAACTACTGGAGACCATCCGGCGGCACTTCCCGAAGAAACCCTGATCGCGTAGGATCTCCTCGCTCTTTGGACATCGTGAACAATTCGTCGCGAAGCGCCGGCTCTGCCGCGCCGGAGCGACTCCTTGCCGGAAAAAGAGCCCATGAGAAAAACCCCGGAGGGGTTTGTCTCATGCCTAAGCGGGTATCGTATAACGGCTATTACCTCAGTTTTCCAAACTGATGACAGGGGTTCGACTCCCCTTACCCGCTCCAAGACAAAACTAAAAATATGTGATACAATATACATATGAATGAAGTGCAAAAAAATAGAAGCGAGGACGACATCAATATTGATGAACCTAGGTTAGTAACAGGAACTTGTTTGAAAAATCTCGATCTCATTTTTGCAAAAAAATGCCTAGATCCCAACGCACTAGGTTTTAACAGAGGAGGGCATTCTCTGGAGCCAGATAATCCTGGGAGACGCGTCCCTTTTGGACAGTTGTATTTCAACATCGTTGGACTTCAGTCACCATTTACTAATGAAGTAGCTAGATTTGGAGACCCCGCCCTCAAGCACTACGAATGTTATTTCATCATTGACGAACAGTCTCTCATTGAAGCCCATAAAAAACATCTGGAATCACTTGGCTTCAGTGTTGGAGCCGATATTGAGTCAATGAAAGCGTTTCTACAAACACAAAGGACGAATCTCAGGGACGCAATTCTAAGTATCATTGATCCTAAACAATATTCTGTGTCGTATGATTTAATGCATGGAGATACTTACAATCAAAATGGCAAGATTCAGCATGCCTCTGATGGCTTAAACAACTTACTCGCAAATCCAAATCATATGTTTGGAGACAATCACATTGGTATTGATTTGTTAGTAGAACTGAAAAATGCTCGAGACCATAAAGTGGTAGATAATAATGTCGTCCCATTTAAAGCATTTAACGCGGGCGGCATCACAACAACACACAGTCTTCCCTTGTCTGGAATACGAGCAATTGTACTCCCCCCTCTAGAAAGCATGGAAGAGTATAAAAGAGTGTCTGAAATTCAGAATACACAGAGTGCCGTATCAAGAATAAAAGAATTGTATGAGAAGTATGGTGTTTATATACCCGTATACGATTTCGAGAATAATCGCCTATTGTAGTTGGAGTTAAGAACTCCTAAGCAATGGGTTCGAACTGGTTCCTGACAAGCTCCAGCAAGGAGCTCCACCCGGCTTCGTTCCGTTTGCGAACGGAACTACGCCGAGGTTTCGCGGCAGCCGATAAAATAAGGCCGGATGTCTCGGCGTAGTCCGCAGACGAAGCCGGACAGTTCCTGACAAGCTCCAGCATCCCGCTCCAAATCCATCCTCGCCCACCGTTCGGATGCGTTATAACGCGTAGGAGTTCGATTCCAGGGACCGCCCTACCTTTCCTGCAGAAGAAGAAAAACACAAAGAATAACGAACGTCGCGGATCCATGATCGCTCGCCCCGCCGAACGCCAGCCCATGCGACGTGCTGAAAGAGAAGGCGGAACAAGCCTCGGTGATTCGCTCCGGGCAACCGTCCGCGGTACACTCGTCGCCGATGTCGTTTTGGAAACTCCTCCGGGAGAGCGCCACGGAATGGAAGCGCGACAACGCGGGCCAACTCGCTGCGTCCACCGCGTACTACACGGTGTTTTCCATCGCGCCGCTCCTGATCATCGTCATCTCCATCGTCGGACTACTTCTCGAAGAAGCCGAAGTAGAGGCATATCTGCTGCAGGAACTGCGATCGCTTGCGGGCGAACAAGGCATGGGAGCCATAGCTTCGATGCTCGATGCCGCCGAGCGCAGCCCGCACACGCCCGTGACGTCGTTCATCGGTTTCGCCATCCTCGTACTCGGCGCAAGCGGGCTCATGGCGTCGCTGCAGGATTCGTTCAACCGCATCTGGAAAGTCGAAACGCACCCGGGAGCGAATACGATCGCGGTCTTATTCCTGAAGCGCGTCTTTTCGCTCGGGATGATCCTTACCCTCGGATTTCTCTTGCTCGTATCGCTCGTGCTTTCCGCTGTCGTGAGCATCGCAGTCGAATTCGCCGCGAACCAATTGCCCACGGTCGCGGTACTGCTTCCGGTGGCGCATGTCCTGCTCTCGTTCCTCGCCATCACGGCGCTCTTCGCCGTGTTCTTCAAGCTGCTACCGGACATCGTGATCCCCTGGAAAACCGTACTGCCCGGCTCCGTCCTCACGGCACTGCTCTTCACGCTCGGCAAAGTGATCCTCGGTACGTTCCTCGGCCAATGGGACTTCACGTCTGCCTACGGCGTCGCGGGCTCGATCATCGTGCTTCTCCTGTGGATCAATTACTCGGCACAGGCCATGTTCCTCGGCGCGGAATTCACGAAAACATACGCACGCGACACGAACACCATTGTCTACCCGCGCTCCTACGCGCGCTTCCGCACGACGTCCGCGGCGGCGGCGGCCAGGCGTAATATTCTCTGGGGGGCTGCGACGGGCGCTGCGTTCGCTCTCCCGAAGATCCACTTCACCTGGAGCACATGGAAACGGCTCCGAAAAGCAAAGAAGTGGTTCAAGCGAACATAACGACTTGGATCACACTAAAACCATCGCATGAGTGACCAGGAAATGATTGAAACGATTCATGAAGACGACCTACGCAGACATCATTGAACCTTTCGGCAACCAACGAATGATTGCAGCGTCGACGACGCGCCGGAAGATAACGGCAACGACGATCGACGCCGCGATGCCCGCCGTATAGAGAATGGCCACCCGAGGAACGCTGGCTATACCCGCTTGCAAGAGCCAAAAGTGCACTACCCGAAGCACCGGCGTATGAATGAGAAATAAAGCGTAAGAAATAGATCCCAACCAACGAAGGAACGGCTGCTCCAACAACGAACGGAATGGCGATGGACTATCCAATATGCACGCCATGATCATGCTGCATGTCGCAAAGCCGACCATCGCATCCGCAACGAACACAACCGATGCAACCTGGCCAGCGTTCAGTAAAAACACGCGCACGGAAGCGAGCGCCGCGATGATGGAAACAGCCAAGGAAAACCATACCCATGGTGATGAAGCACGAATGCGATTTGAGCGGGACGCAATCGCCATGAGCATTCCGCTGACGAACAGCACAGCGTACTGCGGTTTCAAAAAATACGAACCGGGACCGAACGCAATGTACGCGGCTGCGAACGACGCGACGGCGAGCGCGACGAACCAACGAGTACCGAATCGCTTCCATGCGTACGCACACAACGGGAATGCAAGAGATAGCTGCATCTCCATGGCAAAAAACCAATAGTTATCGTTGATCTGTGGCAATGCGGACAAGAGCACGTTTTGCAAAAAAAGTGCATGAACAACGATTGCCCAAAGCGACGGGATACCCCACGGAATCCGCTCGCCGTTCATGACGAAAAAGGGCAGTGATGTAGCAATTATGCAAGAAAAAAACAGGCCAGCGTAATAATCGGGCAATAATCGATACATGCGCGCGCGGATGTATCCCCATACTCCTTGCGTGAATGTTGCTCCGTGCGACAGGAAGGAGAGCATGAGGACGAAGCCGGACAGCATGAAAAACGGATCGACGCCAATGGATCCGTGACGAAGGATCGATGAGATCCACGAAACGGACTCCATCCTCGAAATATGGTGTGCCATGATGTATGCGATGAACAACCCCCTCATTCCATCAATTCCCGCGATCCTCCCGTAACTGGCGCCGTCGTGCGAAGTTTTCCCCATTTCCCGACGATAATAACAGACGCGCGAACGAAAACCGTATCGATCAACATGCGCCAACGATGACGCAAGGGCATCTGATGCTGTACGCTTTGTACGTGCTTGAATTACAACGCAAACTCCTTGGCGACCGCGAGCGGAATTCCGCATTCAGTGCCGCACTCCAACATGCGATTGTTCGAAACAAAAGCATCGTACTCGACATCGGATCCGGCACGGGCTTCTTGAGCTTTCTCGCCGAACAACTCGGAGCAAAAGAGTGTTGGCTTGTGGAAAACGGTGACGTGGCGGAATTAAGCGAAAGACTAGCTATCGCCAACAACATGAAGCGATGCAGGTTCGTTTACGGACATTCAAACGATGTACCTCTTCCGAAAGCCGACGTGATTGTGTCGGAGACACTCGGCAACTACGCGCTGGAAGAAGGCATCATTGGAACGATGAACGGCGCCCACGAGTACCTGAAAAAAGGCGGCCATATCATCCCCCGCTCCGTCCGACAATTCGTCTGTCCCGTTATTTCCCCACGACTCCAAAAGAGCATCGACGTATGGGATGTTGGCTACGATCTCAATTTTGATGCCGCACGCTCGATCAGCTTGCAAAACATGTACGTGAAAACACTGAAGAAATCCGACGTACTCGACAACGGAAAAGGAGCAAAGGCATGGGATGATATCGACTTCGGCATGAAGAATGACGATCGTCGCTCCGCCACTGTCGAATGGACAATGCGTGGCACAACGACGATTCACGGCCTAGGCCTGTGGTGGGAATCCGTCCTTGCGCCCGGAGTCACACTCTCCACGTCCCCTCTTGCGAAACCGACCCACTGGGAACAAATTTACCTGCCACTACTACGGCCCATTCGATGCCAGAGAGGTTCTATTTTCCGACTAGCACTTGAGTCCGACACGCATCCCGACGTGCGCATGCGACTTCGATGGACGGCGGAAAAGATCGTCTCCGGACACACGAAAGAAGCTCAATGTTTGGATACTCAGGAAGGGCTGTTTTAACTCTGAATAAGCCATGAATACACGTTCCGGCAAAGACGTATCCATGCTATAATAATGGGATTCCTTCACACGGAGTCCACGCATGGTCGACGCGCTAAAACGCACATTCAAACGGCACATAGATAGCACCAATCCGTTCTGGTGGTACGCCATCGAATTCGCAGCATTCCTTGCAACCGTCGCCGGATGGTGCGCCTTACCGGCATATCTCGCATACCACTGGAAAGACGCACGTTCCGTTCGATCGATACGAAAAAAAATTCGGGAAGGGCGCGTCGTAATCGCCTTTGGCCTATCGCGCGAACACTTCGGCAAAATGTACGCGCCGATAGTTGCAAAACTTCCGAAGAACTACGATGCATGGTTCATCATACCGAATGCATCACGAAAACCGAGCAACTCCTCGTGTATCCATGCATGTTGGTCGCTATTCGTACCGTGGAACGCATATATGTCATGCTGGTTCTCGATCGAACACCCGGATCCCATCGACGTTCGATCGGGCAAACTCAATATCCAAATGTACCACGGCGTGGGAAATGCGTACATTTCCGAGCGGCATACCTCGCATCACTCGAACCTCCTGTACCGAAAAGAGCTGCGAAAATTCAATGTGCATTTCGCGCCGGGGCCAATCATCAAGCGTACAGTCGAATCGTTCGGACCGGGACATGCATGCATTGACGTGGGATATCCCAA
>DALYDP010000033.1:0-3545 GCA_031973095.1 Candidatus Peribacteraceae bacterium
TCCATCTGCATGCGCTCCTCGATCTTCTCGACGGCGTTCATGACGGTCGTGTGGTCGCGGTTCTCAAAGACTTCCCCGATGCGCACGTAGCTCATGCGGAGGTACTTCTTCAGGAGCTGCATCGCGATCTGGCGCGGGATGAGGATCTCGCGGACGCGCGACTGGCCCACCATGTCCTGCACCGATACGGAGTAATAGCGCGACACGGCTTCCATGACGTCCTGGAACGACGCCTGGCGACGCGGCGTCGTCTCGAAGCCGATATGCTCCTGCTCCTCGTGCGGGTCTTTGTTCAGGCGGCGCATGATGTCCGCGATGCTCTTCACCGTGGGCACGCGCTGTTCGAGCTCGTACTGCGCCACCGCCTGCATGAGGATGCCTTCGAGTTCGCGGATGTTCTTCGTGGCGTGCTCGGCGATGAACTGCAGCACCGTCATATCGATGAAGAGCTGATACTCCCGCGCCTTCTCGGCGAGGATCGCGAGGCGCGTTTCGTAGTCCGGGAGCGACACGTCGGCGATCATGCCGCGTTCGAAACGCGACGTGAGGCGGTCTTCGAGCTGCAGCTCCTGCGGCGGGCGGTCTGCCGAGAGGATCACCTGCTTGTGGTCTTCGTAGAGGGCGTTGAACGTGTGGAAGAATTCTTCCTGCGTGCGCTCCTTGTTGGCGAGGAACTGCACGTCGTCGATGATCAGCACATCCACCAAGCGATAACGCTTGCGAAACTGTTCCATTTTCTGCTGCTGGATCGCCTCGATGACCTGGTTCGTGAAGTCTTCGGTCGTGGTGTAGACGACGCTCGCCTTGGGCATCTGCTTGAGGATCGCGTTGCCCGTGGCCTGCAGGAGATGCGTCTTGCCCAGGCCTACGCCGCCGTAGAGGAAGAGCGGGTTGTATTTGCCGCCCGGCTGCGCGGCGACGGCCTGGCACGCGGCGTACGCGAGGCGATTGTTCGAACCGACGACGAAATTCTCGAGCTGGTAGCGCGGGTTGAGGATCTTACTCACGATGCCTTCGGCAAGCTTGATCTCCTGACGGCCCGGCACCTTGCGGCGCTTGGGTTCTGCGAACGCTTCAAGCAGATCGTACGTGCGCGTGCGGTCGTCTTTCAGCGAACCGTCGACCTTGTACACGACCTGCGTGATCGCGGCGTCCTGCTCTTGGGCGAGCTGCAACGTGACGGCGCGATAGTGTTCCAGGTGCCAGTTGAGCGACATCGGGAGCGGCAAGCCCACGATGAGCGTGTCCCCTTCCCTGCCCAGGATCGCCGTGTCTTTGAACCACGTGATGAACTGGCTGCGGGGCACCTTCTGTTCGAGGGCGCGGAGGATGGTAAGCCATTGTTCCTTGAACTGCGCGGCAGAAGCCGTCGCGTTAGGAAGCAAAGAGGCGGAGGACGTCATAGAAGGTGACCAAAATGATGACCGCGAGCAGCACCACGAAGCCGACGGCGTTCGTGATGGCTTCGACTTTGCGGGTGCCCGGACGGACGAAGAGTTCGCTCAGGACGAAGATGAGGCGACCGCCGTCGAGCGCCGGGAACGGCAACACGTTAAGGACGGCAAGACTGAGGCTGAGGAGAGCAACGAGACGCAGGTAGACGCCGAATCCTTCCTGGACCGACGAGTACGTGAGCTGCGCGATGCCAACGATGCCCGTGACGCCCTGGGGCACCGTGCCTTGGCTGGCGAGCGAACCGAACAACTGCGCGATGCCGATGACCGTCTGCACGGTCACGACCTTCACTTCACGGAGCGCGAGACGCGTGGCTACGATCGGGCCCCGAAGAGGAGCCGAGGACTCGAGGAGGATAGTGCGCAGGTGCACCCCGGTCTTGCCGGCTTCGACTGCCACGGTCTTAGTGACCGTGCCTTCTTGGCCGTCAGCCATCGCCGCGGGAGACATTAGGACGTACTCGACCGCGCGCTTCCCTTGCTGCAAGCGGATAACGTCCTCGGCCGAGAGGACGGATTCGCCATCCACGGCCGTGAGGAGCATGCGCGGCTCGACGCCTGCGTCCTTCGCTCCCCCACCTTCGAGCACGTCGTCGATGACGACGCCCGTGCGCATGGAAAGCTCGCCGCGGTCGGCGGCGGCGCGCATCTCGTCGAGCGTCAGGTACGTCGGCACCCAGTGGCCGAACGAGAAGCCGCCGAGGAAGATCACGAGCGCCACGAGGAAGTTCATCGCCACGCCGGCGAGAAGGATAAGACACCGCTTGAAGATGGACGCGTGTGGAAACGCTCCCAATTGTGCTGCCGTGTCGGGATCGATCGCGTTCTCGCCCTTGAGACGGACGAAGCCGCCGAACGGAATCCAGTTCAACGTGAAGTTCGTGCCCCACTTCGTGAAGAGGGTGATCGCCCTAGGCGGCAAGCCGAAGCCGAATTCTTCCACCTCAACGCCGCTCCACCGCGCGACCAAGTAATGCCCCAACTCGTGAACCAGGATTAATCCCGTGATCAGGAGGATGAAGGCCACTGCGGAGAGGACGACAACCATCGGCACCGCATCGTAGCGAGTGTGTGGATAACGGAAAAGTTTTCCACACACATTGGATTGCGACACACGGTCGCTACGTTCGCGATACTACTTGGTCAAGCGAACGCGACTGCGATCGTCACCGCGTCGACCCGCCGAACGCCCGCTTGTCGAAGCGTCGCCGCACATGCATCAAGCGTCGCGCCGCTCGTCACCACGTCATCGACGAGCACGACGCGCTCGGGCGCCGACTCCCCCGTCCACGCGAAGGCATGCGCGAGCGCACGGCGACGCTCGGCGTGCGACCGTTTCGCTTGGAATCCCGTGGGGCGCACGCGCGCGAGGAGCGACTTCACCGACCATCCACGCGCCGCACCCACCGCGCGGGCAAGAACCTCGGCCTGGTTGAACCCGCGCAAGAACGCGCGCGTCCAATGCAGCGGCACAGGGCAGAGCGTCGGCGGCGGCCACTCGGGCAGAAATCTCGACGCCTCCGTGACCATGCGGCCAAGTTCATCGCCATACGCCGACACACGGCGATACTTGAACCGACGGATCGCCTCGCGCAGGAGCGGTTCCGATCCGTACGACGCCGCGCACGCCAAACGATCAACGGAAAGAAGGCCGTTCTTCATGAGCAGTGCATCCTCGAACCGCATGGGATGCGCGCGCAACGCGGAGCGTTCCGCCACGGTCAACCACGCCCCGGGCTCCCGCCCAAGCGAAACCGACGGGAAAAGCAGATCGAGGAGTACATCACGCATGGACCCAGTATCCGAGCCCCTTCCCCCTTCCGACAGATCCCGCCGAACGCGTCTTGTGACCACCGAGGGGAATTGCTACGCTGCTGCGGCTTTTCGGCCGTTCCACGGTCGGAGCGAACGACCTTTCCAAGAAGAGGGCAATGAGCTCAATTGGGCCGCGGAGCGCTTGCGCGACGCGCAGCAAAAAAACTTCGCTCAGTCCAGCATCTTCACATCATCCGACGTACTCGCGGGCAATTAGCTCAGTTGGTTAGAGCGCCACATTGACATTGTGGAGGTCACTGGTTCGAATCCAGTATT
>DALYDP010000033.1:3645-8576 GCA_031973095.1 Candidatus Peribacteraceae bacterium
ATTGACATTGTGGAGGTCACTGGTTCGAATCCAGTATTGCCCACCATCCCATTATTGTGCAGATGACCCCGTTTCTCTTGTCGAAACAAGCAACAAAAAACGCCACGTCATCACACATAATTAACATTGTGGAGGCACTGGTTCGAAGTGGCATACCGTCCTCCTGTCACTACTCCGAAAAACCTCTTAAGTACCCTTGAGCCTCACTTTTTATCCCTTGGCTGAGAGTCATCCGAGAGATGCCAATCAGCATTCTTAAAGAATATATGACTTCTCCACGTGTCGCCTCTCCCAAAAAAGTCACGCTGCAATTTTGGCTACCAAGCTTCCAATCAATTATATCTGCAGCATTAGTTTTTGCCATTCAAATAGGCATTTCTTTAGGAGGAGTTTTCCTACTGTACTACTTCTACCATCCTCAGATTCCTAAAAATCTACAAACTGAGGCCGATTGGATGATTCAATGGGGACCCTATCCATATTTCTTGATTGAGATAGCTATCTTCCTCTGCGCCAGCATGATAGCCATTTGGATTTCACACTGGGAAAGGAAAACGAAAATAATCTTATTTGCAGCGGAAATTGGAATTCTACTCTTTGTGCAGTTGATGAGTACGACTTGGGGATACGCCTGTACCACACTCATAAGCATGTCGCATTTCCCGATACAGGGGAAACCAAGTTGCGGCATGTCATCCATCAATATTTCTTCCTTTGGGTTTCTACTCTTCACGGTAGCAACCGTGAGCCTATGGATTTTCCTTCTCAATACCGCCGCAAAAAGAAAAACCCTCTAAGCTTCACCATGGCACTTTGGGTGTTATTTCTGAGAAAACGCCGATGAAACAATCAGGAGCAAACATCTTGCCGTAGCAGAAAAAATGCACCCCGCACCAACGAATATGTCTCACTGATGTCAATTCATACGTCGTGCAGTGCCCTCCGCCATCCTACGCCAAGGCTTCGGATGGCCGAGGCCATCAAAACCGTGGACGAAAGTCCGCCATAGTTTCAGCGAAGACGGTTTACATGTTTCGTCATGCACGTTCCGTTGGCCGCTGCACGAAGCCGCAAAGAAAATATTCTATTAGGAACTAATCCACGCATTTAGCAACACCTCCGCCCTGCTCAAAAACGTGTTTTTTTGCTATACTAAGAGGATTTCTATGCACACAAACACTCCCATCACCCTGGAGTCGAAACCGGTCCTTTCATGGGAGGCTCCGGCACGCCCCGTCTTTGAGCGAACCAAACGATGGTACATCGTCGCGGGCATCGTCGTATTCGTTGCCGCGACGTACGGCATCTTCAGCGGATCATGGTCGCTCGCGATCGTCTGCGTGCTCGCGGGCGGCATGTACGCGCTCATCCACGACCATCAGCCAGGCACCAGCCGCGTCGAACTGCATGACAACGGCATCGTGCTCAACGGCGTCTTCACCCGGTGGGACGAGTTCAGCGGATACTGGATCCTGCACACGCCGACATACAACGAAGTCCGATTCGTCACGAAGCGCGCAGGCCATGGCCGTACATCCATCCAAATGGGTGACCAAGACCCGAATCAACTGCGCATGGTCCTCGGCCAACGGCTACCGGAACTGATACAGATGAAGGAAGGTTTCATTGACATTTTTATCCGCGTTTGTAAACTCTGAATGCTGCGGATTCACCCCCGCTGGCACGACGCTGCGAACGGCCCCCTTCACGGGGAGGCTCGCTTGCTGTGGTTCGCGGCGCCCACTCCCCCTGCGCCCGCTGCGCCGGATCCGGAAGATGAGAATGATGCGAACACCGCACCGGATGACGAGAACGAAAATGCCGACGCCGCGCGCGGCGCACGCACGGACGCGACGGACCCCCGAGCGGCGGCAGCGGAATTGACCCGGCGCCGGGCAGAACGCGTGCTGCGCGAAAACGGTTCGCCTGAAGTGACGCCGAAAGCGAGCGAGGTGATTTCCGGCGCGAAAAACCTGGCAGCGGAATTGGAATCGATCGTCCAAGGCATCGACCAGCTCGAAGAGAGCGCCGTCGCAGCCGAAGCGGAAGCGAGCCACGTGACGCAAATCCGCATGCAGAAAATGATGATGGAGTCGCAGAAGCGGCGCACGAAAGACCAGGTGTTCGCTCTCGAAACGCTGCGGCTGCAGGAATGGGAAAACCTGGAAATCACGCCCGCGGCGTTTCTAGCCAACATGGAAACGTACGTGGCGAAGATGAAGGAAATCGACGACATGGACACCGACGCGAAGGGCAAACATCGCTACACCGAAGCGCAGCGTGCGGAACGCGATGCCGCACGCCGGCTCTTCCTGGAAAAGGCGCGCGAAGCGATCGCGGAGGCACGGAAAAAAATACCCGCGAACATGCCACCGGACATGGTCCAAGGCATGGCCACGGACGATGAACTTTGGGAGCTCTTTTCCGCCGAGGAAAAACAGGCGATCGTCCGGAACATTTCTGAAGCGAGCGGTATCCTCGCGCTGAAACAATCCGTGGCCGGCGACACGGAAGCGGTCACGACCGCCCTGAACGAAAAAAAGCCGGTGCAACACATCCTGAACCAGCAACGCATGTTCCAGGAAATGAAACGGAACATGGACATCGCCAAAGCCGGCGGGAAAAAGGCGGTCGGAGCGCATGACGACGCGCCCGTTTCGACGGAAAACGCCTGGACCGTGCTGCAATCGTCCCTGAACTCCTTCAACCAGGCGACGGGCGTCGAATGGCTCACGCTGTATGAATGGTACGAAGCATTCAATGAAATGATCGAGTCGATCAAGGAGGTGAAAAAGCGCAAGAGCCGCGGAAAGATCGCACGCGCCGCGCTGCAGATGGGCCATGTCGCCTCGCTCATCCCGGGCATGGGCGGCTCCGACCTCGTGAACGTGCTCGAAGAACAGCAGCAAGCGAAGAACGACGAAGTGATGGATTCGTTCGTAAAAGAACTGAAGAACAACCGCATCGACTATGGTTTCTCGCGGCTCTTCGGCGACGGCAAAGGCGACGGCGGCCTGCTCAAGTACTACCATCGCCTGGGCGACACCAACCGCACGCGCGCCATCCTGCTCTTCGCCGCGGGCAAAGGCCTGCTCTACGAGATCGAAGGCAAATCGTGGAACAACTACGAACTGCCGGGCGGCGTCCCATTCCGCGACCTCATGCCGCCGGAATGGACGGAAAACCAAATCGACACGTGGTTCG
Organism: Candidatus Peribacteraceae bacterium; assembly: GCA_031973095.1. GTDB lineage: Bacteria > Patescibacteriota > Gracilibacteria > Peribacterales > Peribacteraceae > DALYDP01. The sequence goes on from DALYDP010000033.1 coordinate 6,850, forward strand.
GCAACTTGCAATTCTCGAACACACAGGGCATCACGTCGCAAATGAAAGCGGGCGAAGATTTCGTATCGGGCCGCGCGACGCTCGACGGCTACATCGAGCCGTTCAAGGGGGCGGTCAACGGCCTCTCGCTCTGGTTCGCGAAGGGCATCGCCAACAAGGCGCTCTCAAAAGTGAAGGAAGGCGAAATGTCTGCTTTGCTCACGCTCATCGTACTCGACGCGTGGGCGCACAACGAACAATTCCGCCGCTACGTGCCCACCGAATGGCTCGACCGCCTCGCCGGCGACAGCAAGCAGCTGCTCATCGGCATGATCAAGTACGACAAGGCCCACCTCGTGGAAGGCGGACGCGGCGAGAAGGACCCCGCGAACGTGACACACGACCTGTGGGAAGCGCACGCCGACGGCAAGGCGGGCAAGCAACGCCTCGGCCCGCTGGTGGTGGGCGTGCAGGAATACATCCTTAAAATGGACGATTCGCTCGATCCATCCAAATACAGCGGCGAAAAACGGAAGGAAATCGAAGCGAAGTACACGGAGATCCAAGCGAAGGTGCTGGCGTGCAAAACCGTCACGCTCCCGAACAAGAAGGTCGTGTCCATCTACGCCCCCGCGCTGCGCCCGCTGCACATCCAGTACGAACCGAACGAAATGCGCGACGCCAACGTGGCCGCGCTCGGCGACGACTTCTTCATCGAACGCTCCGAAATCATTAACAGCACGGCGGAAGTCATGCAGTACATCGGCAAGGTGCGCGACGACGGCTTCGCGGAACCCACGAAAGCCCGCTACTTCTTCTCGCACATCATCGACACGTACGGGGAATTGACCGCGCTCGCCGCGCGCAAAGGGCCCCAGCAGGCGGAATTCGCCCGCGCGGCCGACAACTTCAAAAACAAGCTGCGCCCGAACCTGGACCAATGGGCGGAGCGCAACCTGCAAGCCGGCGTGGGCACCGATAAACTCCTTACGGAAAAACACGCCGACCAAAAAGGCCGCCAGCTCGTGGTGACCCTGCTCCGCCAAGGGCTCATCTCGATGAGCCTGGTGCAGAAGCTGGCCGCGGAGAAAGTGAAGGGCGCGGCGAAGCTGCTGAAGCAGTACGACGAGTATAGCCGCCCCTCGACGAAGCAAGACGAACTCTCGACCCTGGGCGATTTCTCATTCGGTCCGTCGAACAACACTGCCGCGTGACCGTCCTCATGGGACAAGTTAGAGTTGCGGCATGAAGATCCGCATCCAACGCGTCGACCAAACACTCCCCCTCCCGACCTATGCCACCGGCGGGTCGGTGGCCTTCGACATCATCACCCGCGTCACGACCGTCGTGGAGCCCGGCGCGATCGCCCTGGTGCCCGGCAACGTCATCGTAGGCATTCCCGAGGGCACCATGCTCCTCGTGGCACCCCGGTCATCCATGCCGCGCAAAAAGGGCCTCACGTTCCCCCACGGCGTGGGGATCATCGACCAGGACTACTGTGGTCCGGAGGACGAGCTGCTCATCCAAGTGATGAACATCACGAAAGAACCGGTGACCGTGGAACGCGGCGAACGCATCGCGCAGGGCATTTTCGTGAACATCCAGAAAGCCGAATGGGAGGAAGTCGATTCACACGGCGTGGAAACAAGAGGGGGATTTGGGAGTACTGGAAGCCATTGAGATGAGATGTAGGCCATACACACTAGTCACAGTTCGGTTGTTTCGAACACGCTTTTCGTCAGGGGCTT
>DALYDP010000034.1:0-5409 GCA_031973095.1 Candidatus Peribacteraceae bacterium
GAACGCATTCTTCCCGTTCCGTGGCGCGGGCGCCGCAGCCGAGGGGGTGAAGGGGTAGCTCCTTCTTCGCCCATCGCGAACGTCGAACGACGTCGAGCAACATGCGACATTGCCGACGTCGTGAGACCAGGAGCGTGCGGAGCTGGAGTCTGCGGCGCAGCGCTTTTGGGTACTTTTGGCGCTGCAAAAGTACCGAAGAGATTTGTACAACAACCGAATGGTGCCTATGTGTCCTTAGTAGAGGCATGAAGAAATGGTTCGACAAGCCTGCCTACCGGCAGGCAGGCTCACCATGACATATGGGAATGAGGAAGATTCTTCAGTCCCAATACGGCTCCTGCAACGCCTTCTCCATCACATCATCAAGAGTGAGCGTACGTTCCGCCTCGAAGACTTTTCCTTCGATCTTGTAGATCTTCTTCATGGTGCGGTACGTGCCCCACGGGTAATACCTCTTGCGCGGTTTGCGCGGCGGACGGCGGTCAGCTTTCCCTTTCGGTCCCGGCTTCGCGGGTGCCGCGGGTGAGGGTTTCACGCTTGCATTGGCGGAGTCCGCAGACGGAGCCAGGTCCGGCTCGTCGTCGTCCGGCTCGGCGAACATCGACGGGCGCTCGAGCTTCTTCGCGTTGCCCTTCTCGTCGAACGTCACGCGTCCCACGACGGTGCGCGCGTCGGGGTCGACGTACACAAGGTCATCGTCGCCGTAGACGACGTCTGTCATGGGTTGGCCTGCGGTCGGTAGTTCGGTCTCGCTCATGGGGTCAGAGGCGGATGTTGTGGTCCTCTGCCTGCAACGGCGGCGGAGGCGGCGGAGGCGGAGGGGCGACGGTTTGCGTGCGGACTTCCTGGGCGGGAGCCTGCGCGGGGGCTTGGTCGGGGTGGTGGAACAAATCCTGCACTTCCGTGCGGCGTTCTTCCTGCCACTGCAGGAACGCATAGAGAGTCGCGATGAGACTGCAGACGAGCGAGAAGTAGACGCCGTACCGGATGCCGAGCCCGCGGAACTCGTACGTCACGCGCGTGAGCACCGAAAGCGAAGCCATGGTGAGCACCGCAACCTGCACGCAGGCCCACAAACGTACCGACGAACGCATCGCACGCTTCACGATTTGCGGTCCGCCGAGGATGGGCATGAACGTGATGAGCAGGATGTAGATCTGCAGCACGAGTATGGTGCCGCCGATGTACGAGACGTAGAACTGCAGGCCGGAGTACGACACGGGGTCGCCGCCGAGGAACTGGCCGGAGAGCCACGGGAAGAATAGGAATACGAGCGACGCGAGGACCGCACCGTTAAGGATGCGTTCTTCGAGTCCGAGGGCCGCGAGCGAGCGTTGCGTGTTCTTCCACATACCCTCGCAGTGTAGCATGTCGGGATCCGGAACGGAGGGCTGTTTCTGGTGTATGCTGCATGCGACATGCGACTGTGGATCGACGCGCGCGAGGCCTGCCGTGAGCGCCGCACCGGCAAAGGACAATGGACGCTCCGCGCCGTCGGCGCGTTGCTCGCCAGGTCCGACGTGCAGGCGACGATCGTCACGGATTCACCCGTCCCCTCCGGGTGGAACGGCATGCCAGGCCTTGCTTCGGTGAAGGTGCTGGAGAAGAGGGGTCTCGGATGGCATTTGGCGGTCGCGAAGCTTTTGAAGAAAGAACGGGATTCCATCGACGCGTACCTCAGCCCCACGAGTTTCATCGTGCCGTTCCTCGTCGGGCGCAGCGTGCCGGTCGTTCCCGTGGTGCACGATCTGATCGCGTTCAAGAACGAACCGCACGACCGCAAGGCGACGCTCATCGAGCGGTTCACGCTCCCCCGTGCTCTCCGCACCGCACTTGCCGTCTGTTGCGTCAGCGAAGCGACGGCTGCATTGGTGCATGCGAAATTCCGCGGCGTCACGCGCACGTTCGTCGCGGGAGCGGGCCCTACCGTGGGAGAACGCGACGCATGGACGGGTACGGGCGATTTCATCCTCAGTATCGGCACGCTGTGCCCGCGCAAGAACCAAAAAAGGCTCATCCAAGCGTATGCATCGCTTCGACCGCTCGCGAAACTGGTGCTCGTCGGCGGTCGAGGATGGGACGATGACGAGATCGTCCGTCTCGCCGCGGAAACGCCCGGGGTGGAGTGGAAGGGATTCCAGTCGACGGAAGCGTGCGCCGAATTGCTCCGTACCTGCCGCGCGTTCGCGTGGGTCTCGGAAGAGGAAGGTTTCGGCCTCCCTGTCCTCGATGCGCTCCGCGTAGGTGCCCCCGTGCTTGCGTCCGATATTCCGACCAATCGCGAAGTGGCCGGCGACGCCGTGACCTACTGCGATCCGCTCAACGTCGTATCGATCTCCAACGGAATTACGGCGGTCTTGGAGCGCGGCGATTTCTTCCGTGCCGCGGGACTGGCACGTGCGGACGTGTTTTCCTGGGAGAAAGTGGCTGCGCAGCTCATGGAGCGGATAGCCGGTTCCGTTGACATTCTCCGCTGAGAACGCGACCCTTTGCCTCAATGCCCGCGATGTACCGCACCATCGGCTTGACGGCGAAGATCCATATGGAGAACAAAGACGCCGTGCTTCGCCCCGTGGTGGAGACGATCCGTTCGACGGGCGCGGCGATCGCGGTCGATCCGCACACCGTCGGCGATCTGCCCTGCCTGAAGGGTGCGCCGCACATCGGCGACGTCGATTCCCTCGATTTGGTGATCGCGGTCGGCGGCGACGGCACCATCCTTCGCACCATCCGCGAACTCCATCCGTTGTCCGTTCCCCTGCTCGCGATCAACGCGGGTTCCGTCGGTTTCCTTTCCGAAATGCCGTTGGCTGACGTGTCCGAGCGGTTGCCCGTCCTGCTTCAGGGCGGCGCGATCGAGCGCCGGTCGTGCTTGCACGTCGAGGTGCTCCGCGACGACGCAATTGTTTTCTCCTCCAGCGCGCTCAACGACGTCGTCATTTCGCAAGGAACGATTTCGCGCCTGCTCGATTTGAAAGCGTCCGTCGGCGGCCAGTTCCTCGCCACCTACCATGCGGACGGCCTCATCGTCGCCACACCCACGGGTTCCACTGCGTATTCGCTCGCGGCGGGCGGACCGGTGGTGCACCCCATCGTGCCCGCGCTCATTCTTACGCCCATCAATCCGCACGGTTTCACCCAAAAGCCGATCGTGCTCCCGAGTGCCGCGCCCATCGAAGTCTCAATCGCCGGCGACGTGCCGTTCTTCGCCAACGCGACGGTGGGCCTCACGGTCGACGGCCAGGTGTATCACGAACTGGCGCCGGGTGACCGCGTGACGGTGAAATCCGAGCATGAAGTCCAGTTTCTCCGTGAAAATGACAACTCGTTCTACCGTGCGCTGCGCGAGAAGCTGAAGTGGGGCGAAAGCTTAGAAGATTGAGGTCTGCGCCGTGAGGCATTCGACCGCGATGCCCGCGCAGTAGTCGTGCGTCGTCGCTTCCCGCGCGATGGTTTTCAGAATGTCCGCACCGTCCGTTCCGCCGCCCATGAGGGCGAGCATCGGTTCGAACGCACGCACGTCGGCCGCGAGCAGCGTTTCGTCCGCCACGTACGGGGGGTTCGATACGACGAAAAACGGTTCGCGGAGGTCTGCGACGGGATCCAATCCCGATCCAAGAACGAACGTGACGCGGTCCGCGACGCCGTGACGTGTCGCGTTCATGCGCGCGAATTCCAACGCTTCGTCGGACATGTCGATCGCGATGCAGCGTACGTCGGGCCGTTCGCACGCGATGGTGATCGCGATGCAGCCGCTCCCAGTCCCGATGTCCACCACCGTGCGCACGGTACCGAGATCGCGCAGCGGGCGCGTGACGAGCGAAATGCCGGAATCGATCTCGCGGACGGATGCTTCACGTTCGCCGTCCAAGAATTTTAGGGTGTCGCCCACGAGTTCTTCCGTGCAGGGCCGGGGCACGAGCACGCCCGGTCCGACGCGGAACACGCGTCCGTAGAATTCCTTCTCGCCGAGGATGTATGCGACGGGCTCGCCGTTCATGCGGCGGAGCGCGAACCCCATGAATGTTCCGGCCGCGGCGGCGTCCGCTTCGTCGCCCGCGTGGGCGTGGATCCACGAGCGGTCGACCCCGAACGCTGCGGCGAGCAGCACTTCGCCGTCGCTTCGTTCGAGCCCGGAGGCGGCCAGTAGGTCGGCGATCGTCATGGGGGTATCATGCCAGAGTGACGACGATCGCGATCGATTGCCGGTTTGCCGGCACCGGAACGGGTTTATCCCGCTATACGACGGAAATCGTCGAAGCGCTGGTGGCACGTCATGATCCGGATGTGCGGTACGTCCTTTTGGTGCGCGATGCGAATGCCATCGCGGGCGTCACGCTCCCCCATCGCACGGTCTTGGTCGATATCCCCCACTACTCGCGCGCCGAACAGACGAAGCTTCCCCAGGTATTGCGTGCAACGGGCGCCGATCTCGCGTATTTCCCGCACTTCAACGCGCCGTTCTTCTGCCCGATCCCCTTCGTGGCCACGGTCCACGACCTCATCTTGCACCGCTACCCCGGCGACGCGTCGTTCCTGAAGCGCGCCGCGTATCGCATCCTGCTGCATCGCACGCTTCGTCGCGCGCGGACGGTCGTCGCCGTCAGCGAATGGACGAAGCGTGACGTCGCTCGGGAGTACGGTTCCGCCATCGCGAAAAAAACCGTCGTGGTCGGCGAAGGCGTGACGGACGACTACCATCCCCAATCGCAGCCGCGCATTCAGGCGGTGCGTGACCGGTACGGTTTGAAAAAACCGTTCTTCCTTTACGTGGGCAACTGCAAGGTGCATAAGAACGTGCAGACCCTCGTGTCGGCGTTTTCCCTCGCGCAACCCGACGCCGAGCTCGTGCTCGTGAGCGGCGGCGCCGAAGCCCGTGCGTTGCGGTTGCCACTCGGAGTGAAACTGCTCGAAGGCGTGCCGAACGATGATCTGCCCGCTCTCTATTCCGCCGCCAAGTGTTTCGTGACCGCATCGCTCGAAGAAGGGTACTGCTTGCCCGTGGCGGAAGCCTTGGCCTGCGGGTGCCCCGTCATCGCGTCGAACCGCGCCGCGATTCCCGAAGTGCTCGGCGGACACGGCACGTTGGTGGAACCGACCGACGATGCGATCGCTGAAGCGTTGCTCGATCCTCCGTCGCTCGCTGCTCCCGTGCGGGTGGGTTCGTGGGACGTCGCTGCCGCCGACGCCGTACGCGTGCTTCTGGACGCCGCACGGAAAAGGCCGCACTGAGGCGGCCCTTTTCGGAGGTTGTCACGGTGCAGGGGTACGAAAAAACCCACACTCGTGGGTTTCTCGTTCCCTTCTCCTGGCCGGCGTACGGTGCGGAAGGAGAGGGGTCAGGGGTGAGGTAATTACTCGATCATGACCGTCGCGGAGTACGGGCTGATGAGCGGGACATTGCCCGTG
>DALYDP010000034.1:5509-8519 GCA_031973095.1 Candidatus Peribacteraceae bacterium
TTACTCGATCATGACCGTCGCGGAGTACGGGCTGATGAGCGGGACATTGCCCGTGGGGCTTGCGAGATCCACGGAGAATGTTTCACCCGTATCGGCGACAGTGTCCTTGGTGATCGGGATCACGATGATCTTGGCCGCTTCGCCCGCGGCGAAATTCAGCGTGCCGGAGGTCGCCGTATAGTCGGTACCGGACGATGCCGTGAGGGACGTGGTGGAGTACGAAACGGACGCCGCGAACGCGGAACCGCCCGTGCGCTGCACGGTGACGACCGCTTCGCCGGATGATTCGGTGACGTTGTACGTCGTACGGCTGAATTTGAACGAACCGGAACCGAACGCGAGCGTCTCGTCGTCGTTGATCGTCACGACCGCCGTGTTAAGCCCGGACGCGAGCGTGGCGCCCGTCGGCGACGTGAGCGTGACGTTGAATGTCTTGGAGCCGTCGTCGCTCGTGTCGTTTGACACCGCGACCGTGAACGACTTGCTTGCTTCACCGGCACCGAAGCTGAGCGTGCCGGACGTCGACGTGTATTCGTCGCCTGACTTGGCCGAGCCGTTGCTCGTGGCATAGTTCACCGCGGCCGCGGACGAAGAACTGCCGCCGCGCGTGACGGTGATTGTCACCGTTCCGGCGTCTTCGTCGACGCTGTACTGCGTGGCGCTCAGGCCGATAGTCGGACCCTTCGACGAGGAAGAGGAGGACGATGAAGAGGAAGAGGAGCTCGTGGATTCATCGTCGGTGATGATGACGTTCAGGGTCGAGGGCGTGCCCAGCGATGCGCCGCCGCCCGGGTTCGATAGCGTGACGGTGATCGTCTCGTTGCCTTCGCTCGAACTGTCGTCCTTGATGGCGATGTCGAACGTCTGGCTCGTGTCGCCGCCTTCGAACGTCAGCGTGCCGGACGACTTGGTGTAGTCCGTGCCTTCCGTGGCGCTGCCGCCGCCCGTGGTATAGGCCATCGTCACTTCTCCGGAGGCGCCCCCCGTGCGGACGACCGCAATGGCGACCTTCTTCGTGCTGATGTTTTCGGGCACGCGGATTTCGGAGGTCGTGAAGCGGATCGTGCCCTTCGGGTTCAGCGAGGAGTTCGAACTCGATGAAGAAGATGATGAGCTCGATGACGTGGACGAAGACGAACTTCTGCTACTGCTGCTACGCGAGCTGGATGACACGTTGCCGGTCATCTCATCGCGGAGGCGCTGGAGCATGACCGCCACGTCGGCGCGGGTCACGTATCCGCCGGGGTTGAACGTTTTGTCGGGATTGCCTTTGATGACGCCGATGTCGTACATCTCGCCGACGGCGCGGTCGTAATAGGAGCCGGAGGGGACGTCACGGAAGACATCGGAGCCGAGGACGGTGGCGGCGCCCGCCGTTCCGACTGCTCCGATGAGGAGGCCGGCGACGAACGGCACCGACGCGATCTTCGACATGGAAGGAAGACGCATGCGTGCGGGGGAAAAGAATGCAGGAAGGATTGTGGTGAACGCTTCGTGATGCAGCAAGTGACACGCGCGCGAAATAAGGTTTTCTCGCCCATTGCCGTTGTCCCCCGCCCTCCGGAAGCGCACGATGGGTCCATCGACAAAGTTTCCTCCCTCATCGCCGGCACGCTCGCCAAGCGCGGGCTCGCGCAGCATGCATTGGCGTCGTTGACGCTGCACCGCGTGAACGCCTGGTTAGCCAAGCGGCTTCCGCCGGGGTCCGCCCGGGCCACGCGTATCGCAGACCACGTCCTCACTGTCGAGTGTTCGCATTCGATCGTATTGCAGGAATTGCAACTCCAATCGGCCGAATTGAGGGCATTCATCGCTTCCGAGTGCCCATTTAGCTCGATAACCGACCTAAGGCTCTCCCGTTCCGACGGGAACGCCGGAAATACGCTTGCGCCGGGCAATCCTCCTGCGTAGACTCTGCGGGCCGTCCGCCTTCGCAAAAGGCTTCGGCGGACTTATTTCTCTCAATTATGCTCGTCATCCGCCTCCAGCGCACCGGCCGCGAAAACCTCCCTACGTACCGCTTGGTCGTGGCAGAGAAGGCACGTCCGGTGAAGGGAAAGTTCCTCGAGATCCTCGGTCACTACCTGCCCGCGCAGAAGGACCCGGTCTTCAAGATTGAGTCAGAAAAGATCCAGGAGTGGGTGAAGAAGGGCGCCATCCCGAGCGATACGGTCGCACGCTTGCTCCGCAAAAACGGGATGAAGAACATGGATAAGTTCATTAAGCGCTACGCGAAACGCCGCAATAAGAAAGCTCCTCCCGAGGAAGTCGCTCCGAAGCCCGCTGCAGCCGAAGCTCCGTCTGCCGAGGCTCCGGCCGCGTAATATCATCGCGCTGGCACTACGCCTGTCGCTTACGCTACAATCACATCCATGGATTCCACCACGCCTAAGACCCTACCGGGTGAAGCGTTCCTCCGTTACGTGCTCGAATCGATCGTCGATGACAAGGATTCCCTGGTCATCGAATCCAAGATCGACGAATTGGGCGTGCTCCTCACCGTCCAGGTCAGTGACGACGACATGGGCAAGCTCATCGGCAAGGGCGGACAAACCGTGAAAGCCCTGCGCACGTTGCTCCGCCTCCTCGGAAGCACCGGCTCCCAGAGGATCAATCTCAAGATTCTCGAACCGCCCGCGGAAGCCGCGGCGGCCTGATCCTTCTTTCTTTTTCCTCCTCCTCCCCTTCCCCATGCTTCGCCAGCTCCTCGAAGAAGGTTCGGTCATCGACATCGTCGCGACGTTCATCGCGTTGTCGCTCATCACGGCCTCGATCCTCTGCCTCGTGTTCATCATCATCGGCGGCATCAGCTTCATTCTCTCCGCCGGCAACGAGGAGAAGATCAAGAAGGCCGTTCATACGATCCGATTCGCGATCATCGGTTTGATCGTTACGTTCGCCGCTTTCTTCGCTGTTTCATGGATCAGCAAGCTCCTCGACATCCCGTTCGAGCTTAACTTCTCCACGATCCTGGATCTCATGCGCGAGATCTTCGCCAGCCTCCAGTAAG
>DALYDP010000035.1:0-8031 GCA_031973095.1 Candidatus Peribacteraceae bacterium
GGCCTGAACATCACGCTGCTGTATGAGCGGGTAACGAATGGCGATGGGCGGGTAGTCGAACAACAGGAACTGCCCGCCGCTCGCTACTCGCTCGTCCGCGCCGTCACGCGCGGCAACGGCACGGAAGGCGAAGACGTGACGCACTCGATCCGCACCATTTCGACGTTGCCATTGTCGTTCACCGCTGCGAAGTCGGAGACCCGCAGTAGCCCAAAGGGCGAAGGCGGGGCCGACGAGTACCCGACCGTGCTGGAGATCGGCGGCGAGGTGTACATGCCGAAGGCGGCGCTCGAAGCGGTGAACAAGCACCTCAAAGACGACGATAAATTCGCGAACCCCCGCAACGCCGCTGCCGGCACGGTGCGCCAACTCGACCCCGCGGTTGCCGCGTCGCGCGACCTGCGGATGTACTGCTACTCGCTCGACGCGCGCGCGACGGACACGCTCGGCCTCTCGACACAAGAAGAGATCCTCCGCTGGATGCAGAACTCGGGCATCCCGGTGCACCCGGGCTTCACGGTCGTCGACTCGCTGAAGAAAGCCGAAGCCGTGTACGAAAAAATCGCGGCGCAACGCGCGAAATTGGCGTTCGACATCGACGGGGTGGTGTTGAAAGTGAACGACCGCCAACTGCAACGCGACCTCGGCTCCACGGCCAAAGCCCCGCGCTGGGCCCGCGCCTATAAATTCCCCGCCGAAGAAAAAACCGCGCAGGTGCTCGAGATCCTGCTCCAGGTCGGACGCACGGGCGCCATCACGCCGGTGGCGCACCTCACGCCCACGCACCTCGCCGGCACCACGGTCACGCGCGCCACGCTCCACAACCAAGACGAGATCGACCGCCTCGACGTGCGCATCGGCGATACGGTCGTGGTGCGCAAGGCGGGTGACATCATCCCCGAAGTGGTGGAAACGCTCGTGAACCTGCGCCCCGACGGTACGAAGCCGTTTAAGCTGCCCAAGCACTGCCCGCAATGCGATAGCGAACTCGGCCGCGACGAGGGCGAAGTGGCGCTGCGCTGCCCGAACGTCGACTGCCCCGGCCGCAAACGCGAATCGATCGGGCACCTGACGTCGCGCTACGCGTTCGACATCGTGGGTCTCGGCGAAGAAACGGTGGAAGTACTCCTCGACGAAGGCGTGATCACGGACAGCGCGGACATCTTCGCGCTCACGGCGGACGACCTCATGGCGCTGCCGCTCTTCAAGGAGAAGAAAACGCAGAACCTGCTCGCATCGATCCAGAAAGCGAAGCGCGTGCCGCTGGAGCGGTTCCTCTTCGGTCTCGGCATCCGCCACGTGGGGCGCGAAACGGCCGAGATCCTGGCCAAGAAACTCCCCTGGCCAGAGGAAGACCTGACGATCGAGGAATCCGACCCGATGGCCGGACCGAGCCTGTTCGGGGTCGAAACGGTGAAGACCGTCGTGCACGGCATCTCCGTGAAGAACGTCGGCAAGACCATCGCGGGCATGAGCGAAGAGGAACTGGCAGCCCTCGACGGCATCGGCACGGTGGTCAGTGCGTCGCTCATGGAATGGTTCAATACGCCGGGGCACCGTGACCTCCTCGAAAAATTCGAACGCAACGGCGTGGTATGCCTGGTGCCGCAGCGCAGCAACGCCGTGCAGGTATTCGAAGGAAAAACGTTCGTGCTCACGGGAACCCTCCCCACCCTCAGCCGCGAAGACGCGAAAGCAATGATTAAGGACCGCGGCGGCAAAGTGGCTGGCAGCGTCTCGAAGAAAACCGACTACCTGCTTGCGGGCGACGAAGCGGGCAGCAAGCTCGCGGACGCGAAAACGCTCGGCGTTGCGATCATCGACGAGGCGGAATTCCGGGCGATGCTGGGGTAATCGACTTCCGTCGCACGAGAGAGCTCATCCCCTTCCTTATCGGTAACGCGGCAGCTTCATGAGCAGGTACGCGCTCACGTTCATCGAAGTGCGCCACCCGACCATGACGCCCTGGCAATGCGACGAACGGAGCCATTCGATGGTCACACTGCAGAAAACGGAGCTCACGGCGGCGCGCCTGAACGTCCGGGCCCGCTTCTTCAATTGTGCATATTTCGCAAGTCCGATTGGTCGACACGGCTTCGAGTCGCCAGGTAGGTTTGAGGCGTGCATACGCCGCTGGAATCCACCTCCGTGGAACAGCAGCTCCCGCGGAGGGGGCAAAACGTCGACCAGCACGGAAACCTGCACCACAACGTCCCGGAGTCACGCCGCGGGAGCAACGACGAGGGCAATTTGACGCGCCTGCCGATCGAACGCCACCGCGACTACCACGCCTGGGCGCAGAACATGCTGCCCACGGAAGTGTCGCGTTTCATCGCGATCCAATCCATCACGCACCCCAACCCCGATAAGCGGCTCGGCGCGCGCCAACTGCACGAAGTCCTCGACAAAACGCGCGGGCAAGAACTCTACTGGCCGAAGGCGTTCGTACCCGGCAACCACCCGGACCTGCCGACGCGCATGACGCAGGATCTGTACCACACCACGCGCATCATGCAGCTCGAACACCGGGCGGTGATCACGGCGATCACCCACATCGACGAAGGCATGCACGCGACGCTCGCATCCGAACACCACTTCATCCAAACGGCGGCCATGGAGTTCTTCGATGTGCAGACGGGCGCCGAAGCCATCGAAGGGGTCATGAGCGAAAAACAAGACAAGCACTTGGCCTACTGCAAATCGCTCAAATACCCCGTGCGCAACAGGATTCTCGAAACAGTAGCACAGGTGGAAGCGAACAAATCGCGCCACGGGGACGAGTACCTCTGGGCGCTCCGCGAGCACAAAAGCATCCTCGACCTGCGGCTCCGGACCATCGAAGAAACGGCACTACGCCTGCACGAACAGATCGAGCAATTGGTCAAATTGCGCGAATTGGCCTTATTCGGCGGCGACGCGGCCTAAAAAGCCACGTTGCCTTTGTAATCGCCCTTGCTACACTCAGGGCCCTCGTTTGTTCTTTCCATATCGAAATGTGCCCAGGTGGCGGAATTGGTAGACCTGCCTGCCGGCAGGCAGGCGCGCACGCATCCATTGTATGTATTCAATCTACGTCTTGCGCAGTCAGCAAAGAGAATATTGGTACGTCGGAATGACCAATAATATCGACCGTCGACTTCTTCAGCATGCGCTGGGGAAAGAAAGAACCACGAGGGCGTATCGGCCATTTACACTTGTTCATCGAGAGGATTTTGATGCGCGACCCACGGCGCGTCTTCGAGAAAAGTATCTTAAGTCGGGCATAGGAAAAGAATGGCTAAAAGCCACCTATGGACGGCAATAGTTCATTGCCTTTCATGACATCCTTGCTAGACTCAGGGCCCTCGTTCGTTCTTTCCGTGTTCAAAAGTGCCCAGGTGGCGGAATTGGTAGACCTGCCTGCCGGCAGGCAGGCGCGCACGCATCCATTGTATGTATTCAATCTACGTCTTGCGCAGTCAGCAAAGAGAATATTGGTACGTCGGAATGACCAATAATATCGACCGTCGACTTCTTCAGCATGCGCTGGGGAAAGAAAGAACCACGAGGGCGTATCGGCCATTTACACTTGTTCATCGAGAGGATTTTGATGCGCGACCCACGGCGCGTCTTCGAGAAAAGTATCTTAAGTCGGGCATAGGAAAAGAATGGCTAAAAGCCACCTATGGACGGCAATAGTTCATTGCCTTTCATGACATCCTTGCTAGACTCAGGGCCCTCGTTCGTTCTTTCCGTGTTCAAAAGTGCCCAGGTGGCGGAATTGGTAGACGCGCACGCTTGAGGGGCGTGTAAGAGTAATCTTGTGGAGGTTCGAGTCCTCTCCTGGGCACCATCCGGCTTCGTTCCTGCGGGAACTATGCCGTGATACATATCAAACAATCTCCATGGTCCAAGCCGCGGCGTAGCTCGAAGCGTAGCCGGGCTCTCCTGGGCACCATTGATCAACTCACACGCAACAAACATCCACGCTGGCCAAAATTACTGTATTAACGAGTTGACACAGTTTCATCTGCCGCTACAATGAGCACATTCCTTCGTTTTGCATTCGCCACGGGCATCATCAGCATCTTCTCCCCAAGGAGAAGAGCGTGATGGTGCGTTAAGAAAATAGTGAAACGCATACACATCGCCTCTCCCTTGGGGCGCTGTGTTTTTTACTTATTTTCTTTTATTGCATGCGTTTCAATGCCCAAACCATCGCCGCGAACAACAAGGAAAAATATTATCTCACGCAAGAGACCCCTTCCCTCCTCTCTCGTATCGTTCGCACTGCGCGAACAAGCGCTGATTGTTCTGTCGACGAACAGAACGTTATCGCAGGCATCGCAAAAACGTACGGGGAAAAATTAGTGCGCGTTTTGGAAGGCGCACTTCCGGACACGAACATCGTCGTCTTCCCTCAAGAACAGGTCGACACTGAACTTTCCGAAGCGATCGCGGCGGAGCTACGGGAAGATCCGGATGTGAAAATCGTCTGCCTCGACAGGTTCTTGCTCTGCGAGGAAAAGGATTTTCCGATCGAGAGGCTGGAACTCTGCCGCGCGAAAGACGCGGATGGAAACACGCAGATCATTGAGAGGCCAGGATCCGAACCTCTGCAGCGGCAGCTGGCGACATTGAAGGAGAGCCTTAATGGCGCAAGGGCACTGCTCGTCGACGACGGCGTCTTCACCGGGACTTCGATGAATACCACGCTTCAGCTACTCAACGAGTATGCGATCCCCGTGAAAAAAGTGCTTTGCTTCCTGCGCAATCCGATGGCAAAAAACACAAACATCAACAGTGTTACAATCAGCGCCTGCAAGGAAATGTCCTCATTGAAAGATTGGTTGGATATGCGCGACTTTCTGACGTTTTGTGGAAGAACACGCACGCCGACCTCCGGAGCGCCTTACGCGTTGACGCAGTACTACCTGGCGCCATCCGACGACGGGAAAAAAGCGAGCCTGGACACGCTTTCGCCGGAAGATTTCCGTCGCGTCAGCTCGGAAATACTAGGGCTGGAACAAACACTTCTGGCGGAGGTGGAGGAAAGACTCCTCAAGACAAGACTCACGGTCGAGGATATCCTTCGAAGCGGTTTCGCGATCACGAAGGTCCCGTCGCTTCCTTTGCCAGCCCTCGCTGATGAGTACGGCTCGTACCTGCGAGATATCCAAGCCATGCTAGCAACGCAGACGAGCTAATCTGCATTTTCCACTCTCCATTATCTCCCCCTTCTTCATTCATATGAGTCGCACTCTGCAAATCGGCGTCATGGGTTCGTGCGCGGACCTCAATTATTCCGCGGAGATAGAAGCACAAGCGTTCGAGATCGGGCAATGCGTGGCACGCATGGGAGCAACGCTACTCTTTGGCGCTGAAAAAGATACGGATTCGCTATCTACCGCTGCCTGCAGGGGAGCGAAATCGGAAGGAGGCCTCACGATCGGCGTCACCTATGGCAAAGGAAAGGACGTCGTGGAAAAGGAAGCGGACGTGATTATTTCAACGGGAATGGAACGCGGAGGCGGACGGGAATTCGTCCTGGTCCTCAGCTGCGACGCCATCATCACCATCGGCGGCGGCTCAGGAACACTGACCGAACTTCTCATCGCGTACCAGGCAGACATACCTATGGTCGCGCTGGGCGGATCGGGCGGCTGGAGCGATAAGGTCGCCGACACGTTTTTGGACGAGAGACACCGGCGCAAAACCGTCCGCGCTCGAACGCCAGGAGAGGCCGTGGACCTTGCATACTCTCTAGCGATGGAAGCGCGGAATTCGCCTAGAAAATAGAATCCGTAAGCGTTGCAATTACCCGCTCACTCCTATTCAAGGCAGCACGGTTCCACGAGCGAGGTTGTACGGTCGCGCTCCGTATGCAGTCACGCATTCCCGTTCCATCGCGCAAAGATGCCCGTCGAGATCAGGCGCTCGTCTTTTTGCTGCAAGCAAAGCTCCCCGTACTCCAGCGCGCCCTTCCGTCCTTTGAGCGAATCTTCCAACAGATTCTTCAGCGCGATGGCCGACGAGTTCGTGGCGTAGCCGTTAATGAGCAAGAAATCCGCGTCGGGACTAAGCAATTCCACGCAATCCGAGAGCAAGTTCGGGAGGTCCTGGTTGAACTTCCACGTCCTGCCGTCGGGCGAATGGCCGAAGGCCGGCGGGTCCATGAGGATGCCGTCGTACTTTTGCCCGCGCTTCAATTCGCGCATCACGAACTTCTGCGCGTCGTCGAGGATCCACCGAATCGAATCCGGCGGAAGCTTGCTGAGCGCCTGATTGTCTTTCGCCCAGCCGATCGCCGGTTTGCTCGCGTCGACGTGCGTCACGCTCTGTCCGAGCGCCGTGAGCGCCACGGTCGCGGCGCCCGTGTACCCGAAGAGGTTGAGGATTTTTCGGTTCTTTTTGCCGCGGACGGCCTTGGCCATCCATTCCCAGTTGGCCGCCTGTTCCGCGAAAATACCCGTGTGCTTGAACGGCGTCAGACGCGCGTTGAGCGACACGACCACGTCGGAACCGGTCGGCGCGTATTGCACCGTCCAAAATCCCGGCACGCGCGTGCGCAAGTCCCAACGCCCCCTCTCTCCGACGGTCACGAACTTCGCGTCTGTCTTCTGCCACTCTTCTTCCGGCAGGTGCCTGCTCCAGATGATTTGCGGATCGGGACGGGCCAAGCGATACGGGCCCCATTGCTCCAAACGGTACCCGTCGCCGGTGTCGAGCAACCGGAAATCCGCGAACGCCGATGAGTGCTCCTGCAGGAAGTGCTCCATGTGCGCACACGGTACCAGGAGAAGGTGGTTTCAATGAACCTTTTCCGGAACGCAACATATTTAAGCAGCGCATTAACTTCCCCTTAATCTCTTCATCCGTATACTTGCCGCTCCTTTTTCTTCCCCTTTCTCCACATGCGCAAAGCGCTCCCCCTCCTCGCCCTGTCCGCCCTGGCGTTGGCCGCGTGCCAAACGTCCTCCCTCACCGATGCCGAAAAGGCCGAGATCACGCAAACCGAAACCCCGTTTGACGGCAGCATCAAGGGCATCGACGCCGAGCAGAGCGTCATTTCGTTCGTCGGCGGCAGCGACGTGGTGGATCACGAAGGCAAATTCACGACGTACACGGCGTCCGTCGATCTCGACGAGACGGAACCGGCGAACCTCGAAAAAGCGACGATCACCGCGGACATCGACCTGACCAGCGTGAAAACGGACTCGGCGGGTCTCGACGGACACATGCAGAAAGCCGACTTCTTCAACACGGCCTCGGGTTCCACGGCCACGTTCGCGTCAACGTCGATCGTCGCGAAGGGCAACAACATGTATGACGTCACGGGTGACCTGACACTCAAGGGCCAGACGAAGAGCATCACGCTCGAAGCGGAAATCACGAACGACTACCTGCTCGCCACGTACGACTTCCCCCGCAAGGAATGGGGCATCGGCAACGATTCGTACAAAGACAAGCTCCTTGATGAGTTTGTTCCGGTCACGGTGAAATTGGTGTTCGTGAAATAATCCCCGTTCGAACGAAAAAAACGGTCCCCGCACGGGGGCCGTTTTTCATGGATCGGATGCGGATGGCTGTTGTACCGTGGCGGCATGAAGAGCGAACGAACGTGCTCGAGGGGCCATGTCTTCCGCTGCGAAGAACCGTGCCCGACGTGCTGGCCGGGATACAGGACGTACGCCATGGAAACGGAGCTCTGGATCTACCCCGGCGAAACGGCGAATTGGCATTTTTTGACGCTGCCGACGAAAGAATCCGACGCGATACGGGAACGCTTCGGCGGACGGGTACGCGGCTGGGGCTCGCTTCGCGTCTCCGCGTGCATCGGAAACACGACATGGAAGACATCCATCTTCCCCGACAAAAAAAGCGGCGCGTATCTCCTCCCCGTGAAATCGGATGTACGGAAACGCGAAAACGCCATCGCGGGCAATCGCGTGGCGTTTCGCATAGAAATCCAGGAATGACGACGGTCACTCGACCGTTTCCTTCTCCTTCGCCTCGGCCTTCTTGCGCTTCGTGGTGCCCACGGGTTTGTCC
>DALYDP010000036.1:0-7922 GCA_031973095.1 Candidatus Peribacteraceae bacterium
GGGAATCCTCAGGTGTTGCACTTAAACCTTGGAGTCGAGGGTGCAAAAAGTGACGAACAAATCGTTTTGATACACAAAAAAAGAGGACCCGAAGGCCCTCTTTTTTTTATTATCTATTTTATTTAGCTAATTCTTCCACCCTTCTCTCGCGGATCACGTTCACCTTGATGACGCCCGGGTAGGTGAGTTCTTTCTCGATCTTCTGGGCGATGTCTTTCGCGAGGCGCATTTGGCCAAGGTCATCGACTTTGGACGTGTCGACGAACACGCGGACTTCGCGGCCGGCCGAGATGGCGAACGCGCGCGAGACGCCGGCGAAGCCCTTCGCCATGTCTTCCAGCTCGCGCAGGCGGCGGAAGTATTCCTCGATCGATTCGCGGCGCGCGCCGGGGCGGGCGCCCGAGATGGCATCGGCGGCGGCAACCACGAACGCTTCGGGCGTTTCCATCGGGATGTCTTCGTGGTGCGCGGCGACGGTGTGGATGACCTCGGGGCGGATCTTGAACCGCTTGCAGATCTCCACGCCGATCTCGACGTGCGTTCCGGCGACTTCGTGGTCGAGAGCCTTGCCGATGTCGTGGAGCAAGCAACCTTCGACGACCGTCTGTACGTTCGCGCCGATTTCCTCGGCGAGCATGCGGCCGATGTGCGCCATTTCCACCGAGTGCTTGAGCACGTTCTGGCCGTAGCTGGTGCGGAAGCGCAGGCGGCCGATGATCTTGAGCAGGTCCTGCGGGTAGCCCGTGATGCCGAGCTCTTCCACGGCGCGCTTGCCGAACTCGAGCATCATTTTGCCTACTTGTTCCTTTTGCTTCGCGACGATTTCCTCGATGCGGGCGGGTTGGATGCGTCCGTCCTGCACGAGTTTCTCCATCGAGAGCTTGGCGACGTAGCGGCGCGCGAGATCGTAGCCGGAGATGACGATGACCCCGGGAGTGTCGTCGATGATGACGTCGACGCCCGTGGCCGATTCGAACGCCTGGATGTTGCGGCCTTCCTTACCGATGATCTTGCCCTTCACGTCGTCGCTCGGGAGCTGCACGACCGTGGCCGTGGATTCCGTCGCCGTCTCGGAGGCGTAGCGTTGCATGGCCTGGGCCATGAGGTCCCGGGCCTTGTCCTCCGCCTCCTCTTCCATCGTTTCCTTCATCGCTTTCACGTGCTTGGCGAATTCGTCGGAGAACTCGACTTCGAGCTCTTTCTTTAACTCCTCCTTCGCCTGGTCCTGGGAAAGCTTGCTGACTTTTTCGAGCGCTTCGCGGTGCGTCTTCTGCGCATCCTTCAGTTCGGCCTGCATCGCGGCGAGCTCGGCTTCCTGTTTTTCGATGCGCGCGCGCTGGTTTTCGATCTCCTTCACTTTGCCATCGAGCGTTTTTTCTTTTTCTTCCACGCGGGCCTGGTCTTTCTCGAGGCGGCTCGTCAGCTCGTTGGCCTGAAGCTTCGCGTCCGAGATGATTTCCTTGGCGGACGCCTTCGCTTCGGTTTCCGCCGTTTTGATCTGCGCGCGCGCTTCGGCGATCTTCGCCTGGAGGGCGCCGATTTCCTTTTGCTTTTCGTCGATCTCGCGCTGGAGACCGGCGCTGATGTCCTTACCTGCCCCGCCGAATTGTTTGCTGGCGAAGAAGCCCGCGACCACGCCGACGATCGCGGCGATCAAGAGTCCGAATGTGTTCATAAGAATAGAGGGGAGTGGCTCGTAAGCCGCTCACGCGCAGGAGCGCTGAAACGTGTTTCAGGCCGATTGAGAGAGTCTGGAGGAGGTTTCTCATTGCGAGGAAGCGGTGTTCCCGAGGGAACGTGACCGCAGTATACGCGGGCGTTCTGTCGCACGCGAGGACGAATTATTCGCTTCAGCTGGACCTTTGCACTTCGTCATGCGGGAAAGTGAGATTGCCTTTTTGGTTCATTGGTTGCGTGGTCGTTCCGATAGTCGTGCGAACGTCACTTGATCCCGTATCTGCGCCAAAAAGAGGGGTGGTCATTCCGCCTCCCTCATCAAAGCGCATCGCCTCCGCGGATCGCTCTCTTCATCGTGCATGCATGCGTGCAGTCAGCATCATTCTCATGTTGATCCAATTATGTGTTCAATTTTCACCGCTTGCAGTAGCGGAAGAAATCGTTGATGCGCCACAGGAAGAGCAGGCGCAAGTGCCGATGGTCGAGGAAATGCCGGATGTCGCCGGGTCCGTCGCCGAATCCGGCGCGGTCATCATTCCTGAAGCATCGACGGGTTCGATTCTCGTGCCTGTGACATCAAGCGGCGTGGTCATGGGGTCGGGTGCGGACATTCCTGTACCGGAAGCGATCCCCGTATCTGCCACTGGATCGATCGAAACGCCCGTCGTGCAGGTCGTTGTTCCGCCAGTGTCTATACCCGTGCGCATCGTCGTGTCCGAAGTCATGTGGATGGGGTCGAACCTTTCGACTGCGGACGAGTGGATCGAGGTGGCCGCCTTTTCGAGCGGGTCTACATCGATTCCGCGGAGCGTCAGCGGATGGACGCTCGTGTCCGTGAAGGCGGGTGTTGAGACGACGCTCGCGCGGCTGCCCGACATAGCCTTGTCATCCGGATCCGCGATCGTCATTGCTAACAATCATGCGTCATCGTCGCGCCTCGCGCTCGAACCCGCCGTCGTCACTACGGGTATGAGCTTGCCGAATACGCAGTTGCAGCTTCGACTTAAGGATGGTTCGGGCTCGCTCCTCGACGAAGTGGATGACGGCGTGGGTACGCCGTTCGCCGGTGCCAATCCGAGCGGCGGGGGACCGAAGGCGAGCATGGAGCGCGTGAGCCCGTGGTCGGTCGGGACGTCGCAGGCGTCTTGGAAAACGGCCACGCTCACCGTCGGGTTTGACGAGGGTGCACCGATTTTCGGCACGCCGGGCGCTCTCGGAGTCGTGCAGACACCCGCGCCGCCGTCCGAGCAGCCGCCCGTGGTCGTCGTTCCGCCGCCCGTGAGCGTGGCGCCTTTGCTGCGGCTCACGGAGATCATGGCGAACCCGATCGGTGCCGATACCGATGAATGGATCGAGATCGGATCCTTCGAGATATCGTCAGTGGACCTCTCCGAGGTTGTTCTTCGTATCGGTACCGTGCGCTTCGGATTGTCCGGTGCGCTGGAGCCTGGTGGGTACCTCGCCGTGGGGAAGATCGTCTCCGGTTTGCCGTTGGCGAACGGGGGAGCGACAGTCGAGCTTCTTTGGAGGGATCGCGTGATTGATGCATGGACGTACGGCGAGATGGTCGAAGGGATAAGCATCGGTCGAGCGGTGGATGGAGTCGTGTCTCCGCAGTGCGTCCCGACTCCCGGCATGCCCAATGCGGGGGCGGCCTCGGACCCCCAGATCATGGTCCAGTCGTCCTCGCCGTCGACGGCGAAACTATCCCTCAACCTCGAGGCGAAGGTGGCGGCAGGGTCGTTGGCGGGGGCATCGTGTTCGTGGACGTATCCGGATGGCTACGCAAGCATGAGTTGTAATCCTCCATCACACTCCATGCCGGGACCGTTGGTCGGAGACGTGTTATTGGTCTTCAAAGATTATTGTGGCAACACGGTGACACGATCGCTCCACGTCGATATCGCGGGCCCGGCGGGCAAGGAGCCGGAGCAAGAGGCGTCCGTGTGCATGCCTACCGCGTTTACGGGCGTGACCGTGTCCGAGTTCGTCCCGAATCCCTCCGGCGACGAGGAGGACGGGGAATGGATCGAGCTCGCGAACCCGTCGGCGGATGAGAAGACGCTCTGCGGTTGGTCTCTCGATGACGGCGAGCGGGGGAGTTTGCCATATCCCCTCGATCGGTGGCGGCTCGGTCCCGGCGATAGGCTCGTGCTTCCGCGATCCGAGACGGACATCGCTTTGAATAACGATGCGGATGCCGTGCGGCTGTTCGCGCCTCTGCGCCAGGGCGGGTCCGGGGCATATGAGATCGTGCGGTACGTCTCGTCGCCGGAGGATCGTTCGTGGGCCCTGCGTGACGACGGGGTGCGCCTGTGGACCGACGAGATGACACCGGGTGAGCCGAACGTCTTCCCGGGCGTAGCGTGGCCGAAGGAGGTGCTTGCGCGGATTTCGGCCGCCATGCCCAACCCTGCCGGCGCGGATACCGCGGGAGGGGAATGGGTGGAGATCGAAAACCTGACGCCGTATCCCATGCCGTTCACGGGATGGACGATCGAATCGACATCGACGTCGTTCGCTCTCGAAAACATCATCCTGGGTCCGCGTGAACGGCATCGCATCGAGGCATCGGGTCTCGCGAACGCGGAGGGGGTCGCACGCCTGATCGACCGTGACGGCGTCGTGCATTCCGTTCTCGCCTGGAAGAACGCGAAGGATGACACGGAGATATCCCAACCGAAGCCCGTAGCGCATGTGTCAGATCTTTCGCTATCGCAGAGCGACGATTGCATGACATGGAAAGCAATCGTCGCCGATGATCGCCCGATTACGGTTCGTCTGAGCGGCATTGTCATCGACAATAAAGAAAAATGCTTTGATTACGTTTCAGTCCTACATGAAAACAAAAAAATTGATCAATATATCTATTCATTAAGAGGGGATTCATCATCGTTATTCATCGGCGGGACGGATATCGCATCGTTGCTTCTGCGGGAAGGATTGGCATTCGTGGACCGCGATCACCCCTCACCATTCACTTATGCGTATGAGTTCGATGAGCGTGAAGCACGCGATGCGCGGAGGGGGGTATGGGCGGACGTCGAACGCATCGCCCTGATCGATGAAGCGCGGGCAATGGATGAGGTGCGGAACGTACTTGCAGCCGAAGGACTAACGATCATTCCGTCCCTGAAGTCCGGTATCGTGCAGCCGGGTGATGTACTGGAGATCGAGACGAACGTCCCATCCTCAGTATCGATCGCGTTCGGATCCGGATCGCCCGTTCCGTACGCTGGACCCATCGTCGTGGATGGCGATCGTGAGGTGCGGATTCTCGCCGAGTCCTACGTGCAAACTGCATCCGGAAATCGTTTCATAGCAAATTCGTTTCAGTCCTACCATATACTAAAAAGTCGTTATCCTAGCCTGCTTGTAAGTGAGGTCTATCCGAGCCCTGCGAAAGGGGAGCGCGAGTGGATCGAGCTCTTTAATCCAACGGACGAAAAAATATCGCTCGTGGGGTGGTCCATCGACGACGTGGCGGATGCTGGAAGCAAGCCTGATCCGTTCGGTGTACGTGATGCGTTGCTGCCTGGTGAGCGCAAGATTTTCACCGGTTCAACGGTGGCGTGGAACAACGGCGGCGATAGCGTGCGTCTCATCGATCCGCGCGGTCACGTGAGTCATGCAATCGCGTACGGAAGCGTGAAAACGGGTCGTGCCGTCGCGGTGTCGATCGGCCTTCGGGGCGATGTGCTGGGCCAATGCCCCACGGTCCATGCGACGCCCGGCGGTGATAACCGTTGCGCGGATGAGCCGCCCAAACCCGCGAAGAAGAAAAAGGCGACCAACCTGGCTTCACGGTCGGCGAAACATGCGCTGCGGTACGTGAATCTGCTTCCGTTCGTCGAATCACATCAGCCGGAACGGGATATTTTCCAGGTGTTGCGGCAAGCCCCGTTGTCCCCCTCGGGATCCGTATTTTGGCCGTATTTAGGCGTTTTCCTCCTTATCGTGGCTTCGGTCTACATGCTGCGTAGCGTAAGGTCGATCTAATGGCTTAGCACAGGGCTTCCGTGAAATTGCGATGTGTGGTATACTGGGGAGATTTATGGCGAGTACTCACAATTCCACCGGAGGCATCGATCCGTTGCTCGACCGCGAGGATCCGCGGGCGATGGCTGTCAGTGCGGAGCGGCAGTGGAGCAGCGTCTCGTACCTGCTCGGCTTGCCTCAGGATATCAATGCGCTTCCGGCAAACGCGGCGAACGTCGCCAGGAATATTGCAGATATCATCGGACGCATTCGCGGCACGAGCTACATGAACGAGTTCTTCAATCAAATCGCGCGTGAATACAATGAGGAGGTGCGTGCATCCCAAAGCATCCTGAGTATCGACCCGGCCGGCCGCGGCGTGAATGCCGTGAATCCGAACGTCGCCCTCGCAGACGCGTGGTTGAAAGTCATTTATCGCAACGTCACGGAACAGGATCTTCGTCTTATGCTTGCCGATATCCGTGGTCAGGCGATCCAGGTCGATAGCGCGGCTGTGGGCGAATGGCCCGGAACTAATTTTACAATCAATTTAAACCATCCCGCGTGGCGCACCGGCGACGAGCGCGCCATACGCGCCAGGCTTCTGAACCAAGTTTCGTCCGACGTCGGCGTGACGATCCCCGGCGGAGCCGCCTCGGTGTTGACGGAAGCCGATATCGACGTAATTTTTGCTTCCGATAATAACATTCATCTTTCCCCGAATGATTCGACGGCAACCCAGTTGTCGACCCTCGCTGATGCCGTCGCCCGCCGCGCACCCATCGAGCAACTCTTCGCTGGCACGGCCGACGCCCGCGAGCTGATGCTCGCCATGGCTACGGTGCAGCGTGATCCGACGACCGTCCTTGCTATCGCCACGCCGCGGTCGAATGCTCAAAACGACTTGCTGGAAAACGAACGGTTGTTTGTTGCCGCGTCCGCCGCGAAAAACCTCCAGTCCCTCCCGTTACCGAAGTTCACTGCCGTTCAAGTCGTCGACGGAGAATCGGCCATGCGGAAAATCATCGAGAACGCGACGCATGGCATGAGCGCCAATGACGGCGACACCGTCAACCTGTTCGCCGGAACAATTACGCCCCGCAGTGGCGCCGCCACGCCCGTCGGCACGGCTCTCACCACGGCCGAGGTCGCGCTCGCGAACACGCTCGGCATCAAGTCGTCCCTCTCTCGTAAAATCGTCGCTGCTACTTTTCATACGTCCGGCGCGGTGACGTCCGCCGCGCAGGACAACGTCGAGTCGTTCAACAAGGTGATGGAAAGCGCGCAAAAAGCGACGGAAAAATTCGCCGAAGCGACGGCCGCCATCCAGGCCATCGAATCAACGATTCAAACGCTGGCTACCGAGTTGCGCGAACGGGCTTTGGTACCGGACGCCACGCTTTACCCGCTGTTGCATCGCTATATCGATCTCATCGGGACTCCGCCTTCCTATAATCGCATCCCCAACGTCGTCGACAGTTCGTTCAATGCGACGGCGTTTTTGGCCGAATACCGTCGCGCGTTGCTCACCGTGAATCCCGCGCGCGCCGTGTCCCTCGGCACGCCCGAATTGTACGAAGCGAAGCGCCAGGAACTTGGTCAGAAAGTGATCGATGCGCAATCGGCTCCCGCCGGTGGACCGAACGGTTCGGATGCCTGTTGGAAGGTCATCCGTCGCGGCCTCGAGCACCAGGGGCTCGCGGGCAAGGAGCTCGACGATACCCTTGGGTACATGCGTTCACGTATGCAGGGCACGCCCGAAAGCCTCCGCGATCTTGAAACGCTCGCCGACGCGGTCTATTCCGTCGGTCCCAATGCTGCCGAGAACCTGCGTGAAGACAACGAGCTGCGCGACGCGTGGAATACGAGGAATTCCATCGCGAGCGCGTGGCGTCTCGGCATGACCAAATACGATTACGCATCGGAATACCGCGACAACCTCTTCAGTGCCAGGAATATCGGCATGACGCTCCAGGAAAACCCGCTCGCGACGCGACGCCCGTTGGCGGAGCTCACGCATGCGTATTTCCGTACGAAGCATTTCCTTGCATTGCCCGAAGACGATCCGAACCATTTGCCCGGCACGAGCGACGTGATCGCGTTCATGCGCCGTTTGCACGCTGCCATTCTCCGTCGCACGCAGGAGTCGCTTCACCGTGCGGAGATAGAGCAGCTTAAGGCGCTCGGCATGAACATCGATGCAGAGGCCGTTGCCACCATGACGCTTTCGCAGCGCGTGCAGGCGATGCACGATTTGCTCCGCGGCG
>DALYDP010000037.1:0-7852 GCA_031973095.1 Candidatus Peribacteraceae bacterium
AAAATCGTTTGTACGCTCGGTCCCGCTTCGTCGAGCCCGGAAAACATCCTGAAAATGCTGCAATCGGGAATGAACGTGGCGCGCATCAATTTCTCGCACGGCGACCACGAAACGCACGGCCCGACGATCCGCGCCGTGAAGAAGATCTCCGAAGAGCACGGCTACGACATCCCGCTCATGCTCGACACGAAAGGACCGGAAATCCGCACGGGCGACGTGAAGGAGCCGATCGCGGTAAAAAAGGGAGAGGACGTGCTGTTCACGTTCGACAAAGAGGCGACGTACGACGGCACCATCGTGCACGTGAACTACCCGGAATTCGCGAAAGACGTCGGGCACGCCGAAGCGATCATCGTCGATAACGGCGACATGACGTTCGACTTCGTGAAGAAGCACCCCGCGGGCGTGGTCCTCAAGGCGAACCAAGACGGCTCGATCGGCAACCGCCGCCACGTGAACCTGCCGGGCGCGAACGTGTCGCTGCCGTCGATCACCGATAAAGACTGGAAAGACCTGGAGTTCGGCGTGCAAGAAAACATGGACCTGGTGGCCCTCTCGTTCGTCCGCAGCGCCGCGGACGTGGAAGAGGTGCGGGCGTTCCTCAAGAAAAAGGGAAGCGGCATGAAGATCATGTCGAAGATCGAGAATCGCCAGTCGGTCGAGAACATCGGCGAGATCATCGACGCGTCCGATGCGATCATGGTCGCTCGCGGGGACCTGGGGGCCGAAATGCCGTTCCAGAAAATCCCGGCAGTGCAGGACATGATCGTCCGCATGTGCCGCGCCGTGGGCAAACCCGTGATCGTGGCTACGCAGATGCTTGAAAGCATGATCAAAAACCCAATGCCCACGCGCGCGGAAGTGACCGACGTCGCGCACGCGGCGCTCACCGGCACGGACATGACGATGCTCTCCGGCGAAACCGCCGCGGGCAAATACCCATTCGAATCCGTAAAAGCGATGTCGAGCATCCTCGAGGAAACGGAATCGCGCATGGGACACGGTGACACGTGCGGCACGTGCGACTGCGGCCACGCGCACGACGACAGCGCCGTACGCGCCGAAGCGGCGGTCACCATGGCGCATAGCGCGAATGCGAAAGCGATCGTCATCCTGTGCAACACCGGCCGCACCGCCGAACTCATGAGCGTCTACCGCCCCGGAGTGCCGGTCTATGCCTTCTCGGACTCCCCCGCCCTGCGCCGACAACTGCAGATGCGGTTCGGCATCACGCCCGTGGCGATCACGATGGAGAGCGACGGCGAACTGAACATCGAACGCGCGATGTCGATCATGGAAAAAAACGGCCACGCGCAAAAAGGAGACCGCGTCGTGGTGGTCGCCCGCACCCAGGTCCGCAGCGGACCGCTCGTGACGGTACACCTCCGCCAGGTCGGCTGATCATCGGAAGGCAACGGCTTCGACCCCCGTCACGTACGTGGGGTTTTTGGCCTGCACCATGGCTTTGATTTTCGGGTCGTCCTGCAACTTTTCGAGCGCCTGTTGCTCGGCGATCTGCATCTGCTGTATCTCCTGCTCAAGCAACAGCTGCGTGCGCTGGTGTTCGAGCGTACGGAGCTTATACCCCTTCGTGGCGTTGGCGTTCTCGTGGAACAAGGTCAACAGCGCGAGGATGAGGATGAGCGAACCGATCGCCGTCATGAGGAGGATCGTGCTCTGATCCACGAGCTCCGCGAGCGTCGAGCGTTTGAGGTTCGTCGATGATTGCAGGAGCGGCGTCATGCGGGGATTTTCAGGATGGCGCGGAATTTCACGCTGCGCGAGCGGGGGTTGGAGGCAAGCTCTTCCTCGTCCGGGACGAGGGCTTTCTTGGTCAGGAGCGAAAAGGTCGGTTCCGCCACGGCGCGTCCGGTAAGCGGGTCCTTCTCGGGTTCTGTCCACGCCTTGAAGGCGTGCTTCACGAACCTGTCTTCGAGGGAATGATAGCTGAGGATGCCCGCCCGTCCTCCGGGATTCAGGAGCGACGGTATCGCCGCGAGCAGCGAGGTCAACGCGCCGAGCTCGTCATTCACCGCGATGCGCAATGCCTGGAAGAGGCGGGGCAGCACCGAGGGCGCACGGTAACGGAAGATTTCCTCCACCTTCGCCTTGAACTCGAAAGTCGTCTCGACCCGCGTGCCCGCGATCAGTTTCGCGAGCGGGCGGACGTGTTGGTGCACTTCGCCGAGATCATGGATGATCGTGACGAGATCGTCTTCCGAGCTCGCCTCGATCAAGTCCGCAGCCGTGCGACCCGACGTCCGGTCGTAGCGCAAGTCGAGCGGCCCATCGGTGCGGAAACTGAATCCGCGGCCGGGATCGTCGAGATGCGGCGAACTGAGACCCAAATCCGCGAATACGATATCGAACGTGCCGAGGCCAAGGGCTCCAGCGTCGCGGAAGTTCGCGTGGACCAAGCGTGCGCGATCGCCGAAGGGGGCGAGACGGCGTCGGGCGTCTTCAAGGTTCGACATGTCCGCGTCGAGCGCCGTCAGCGTGCCTTCGGAGCCAAGAAGCCCGAGGAACGCGGCGCTGTGGCCGCCGAGGCCGAGGGTGCAATCCAGCACGCTCTCCCCCTCTTTCGGGGCGAGGACATGGAGGACGGTCGTTTCAAGGACCGGCACGTGGCGGAGGGCGTTTCCCATCCGATCGAAGTGTACCCATTCCCCGTTTCCACGCACTATTTCAGCCTTGCCGAATCCCTTGTTGCTGGGATGTATACATTTATTGATCGAAAACGGGGTTGGTACAGACAAGCACCCCTAACACGCCCCCAATCGCCGATCCAGCACCTATTATTGACAATTAATAATAGTATTTCATAATAACACACCACTATGACAACCCTCCTCTCTTCCCTGTTCGGTATCGCCCTGGCCGCATCGGTCTCGACGGGCGGATTCGTCCCGGTCGACGCGTGGATCCCGGTCGCGGGCGACCGCGTGATCGTGGATACGGAGAAAAACGTCGGTTACGTCGTTCGCGAGAGCGGCGACTACACGACGTTCCCGGTCCTGACCGGCCAGCGCAGGGTCGTCCGGTACATCGGTCGCACCTACAATGCCTCAACACCCGAAAAAATATGGACGGTGAAGAGCGTCGACGTGAAAGGCCGCAGCATGACCTTCGGCGAAACCGGCACGTTCATGCGGCTCTACGACGAAGGAACCCAAACGCCGTACGGCATCCATAGCCACCTGACGTTCAAAAAAATGCTCGCGGAGGGCGACAGGTACCGGAGCATGGGGTGTGTACTCGTGGACGAAGACATCCTGAAGATGCTCGTGAAGACGTACGAACTGAACGGAAGCACGCTCGACGTGGTGACGGCCTTCGGCGTGACCCTGCCCGAACGCGCGCCGGACGTGGCGAAGGCTCCGGCGTGGTTAGGATACTAATTGATTCACTTTCTTTGTACGAAATACGCAGTCATACCTCGTGAGGCATCGATTTTGACGATCGAAAAGAAGGGCTCAAGGATATCGACGATCTCCTGTTGCGTCGGAATATGCTCCGGATATTTCCTGCCCTGAAATTCCTCCAACTGCATCATCACCTTGTGGGCAGGATTATCGAGATTGGGCATATCGAAAATCATCCGCGTTTTTGGCTTCATCACGCGATGCATCTCCTGCATTGCTTTCTGAATATACTCACCATCGAAATATTCCAAGACACCGATGACTTCGGCGATATCGAAGAAATTATTCTGAAAGGGCATATTTGCTACATCCGCAACGAACAGCCCTCCGATTGGAATCTTCCGGCTTTCGGCGACGCCCTGCATCGCCTCGACTAATTTAGGACTGATATCGATTCCGTAATACGTCGAAGGCCACTCGTCGAATGTGCCATTGAACAAATTGGCACACGAACCGACATCGAGGAATTTCATTCCCGACTGCGGATCGAGGAATACTTTGTACTCTGGATCGGCGCTGCCTACTCCTTCTTTGTTCAGCACTTTTTGCGCCTCTTCCGATGTTCTCAATGCTTCGGGAATTCTGCTCAGGGGGTCGACTCCTGCCCGAAAATCATCGACGTCTTGATCATACGCCCTTCGTATATCACTCAGATGATCATGATCCATATCATTTCTTGGAAGTAATAAAAGTAATAAACTATGCCCGCCTCCGCAACTCTCCGGCGGACAACCTTCGCCTGCGTTTCTTCTGTCTTGTAGAATGGCTGCAAGCCAGCCGAAGCCTTGGCGAAGGCTGGCGGAGAGGGAGGGATTCGAACCCTCGATACGGTGTTACCCGTATACCACATTAGCAGTGTGGTGCTTTCGGCCACTCAGCCACCTCTCCGTACTTGGCAGTATGCACGGATGCTCGAACTATCTGAAGGTTATAATGATCGTAGAAATGTATCCTGAGCGGAGCGGCCGCAGCCGCGTCGTCGAAGGAGCCACTCAGCCACCTCTCCGCGGAAGGCCGGCGGGAGTATAGGCGAGGACATGGGCGATGGAAACATGGTTCCCGCAGGCGAGATATGCTCAAATAGACGGCATGAAAGTGATCGTCGCATCATCCAACCCGGTGAAGATTGAAGCGGCGCGCAGGGGCTTCTCGGCGGCGTTCCCGGAATGGACGTGTTCATTCGAGGCATCGCCCGCACCGTCGGACGTGCCCGACCAACCGTCGTCGGATGAAGAAACCCTGCGTGGCGCACGCAACCGGGCCGCGAACGCGAAACGCGCCCGCCCCGACGCCGATTTTTGGGTGGGATTAGAAGGCGGCATCGAAGACATGCCGAACGGCATGATGCAACGCGCGTGGATGGCGGTGCTTTCGAAAGACGGCCTTGAGGGATTGGGAAGCACGGGGACGTTCATGATCCCCGAACGCATCGCGGCGATGATCAGGGACGGAAAAGAACTCGGCCACGCGTGCGATGCGTTGCTCGGCACGGAAAAACTCGGACACGGCATGGGGGCGGTGGGCGCCGTCACCGGCGGACTGATCGACCGGACGTCCTACTACGAACACGCGATGATCCTCGCCCTTGCGCCCTTCAAGAACGCACCCCTGTACGCCGCATGACCGATACCCGTTCCACTATCGCTGCCTTCCTCTCCACCGAACCCCACGGCGTCGTATCGACCCTGCACGCGGACGGTTCCGTGGAATCGGCACTCGTCGCCGTCAGCGAAACGCCGGACCTGCACATCATCTTCGGCACGTTCGTCGATAGCCGGAAATTCGCGAACCTCACGCGCGATCCCCGCGTCGCGGTCGTCATATCGGCCGATGACCGCACGCTGCAAATCGAAGGGGCCGCCCGCGTGACGCACGGTGACGAAGAGCGCGCGTGCCGCGAACGGCACCTGGCGAAAAACCCGGGATCTCAAAAATACGCCCATGATCCGAAACAGCGCTTCATCCTCGTGACGCCGACGTGGATGCGGTACACCGATTACCGGACCGATCCCGACACGATCGAAGAATTACGCTTCTAATGCTTTGACGAAGTGGCGATCCTCAAATACTGCCAGGCCCAAGAACACCATCGCCGCCGTTTCCGAGACTAACGCTGCGCATGCTTCAAAATCCATTTCGTATGTTCATTGCGTGATTTTGACCACCGCAGAATCAGCTTCCGAGTCTCCGCTGGATTCACCTTAAGCCAATCACGTACATGATTGGCGACGGACTTCTTCACGAATTTCACATCATCTTCTTTAAGAAGCTCGAGGATCTCGAAAACCGGCTTCGGGTTATCATTCCACACATCTAATTTGGGAGCCCACGGCAACTTCGGACGCAAACCCTCTGATGCCAAGCGACGCAGGTGAAAATTCGCACTCTTTGCCCATCGAGAACACACGATGAGTGTTTTTGCCGGATACCTCCGTGCATACGGGCGAATGGCATACTCACCCGTATTTCGCTTGGTGATTTCTTCGATCGCATTTATGGAAGCCGAAAAAGCATCCAAACCGTATTTTTCGACAAATTTTGCGACTGGCAATAACCAATAGAAATGGGTGAACATGCCTGTCTCCTCCTTGTTTTCAGGACCGAGAATCTTAAAAAGGACTGCGAGTGCCTCCGTGTATTTCTTCGGAAGATGTTTCCTGAGCGCATCGGCAATAATCTCGATTCTCTGCGTATAACTTTTACCACGCACATCATTCGCAATACCAAGAATGAAATCCTTTGTATCAAACGGTGCGTAAATGGCGGATATTTTCTCTGCGAGCATTTTCGCCAGATCCTTACCGTATGCCTCTGTAATCGAAATCCTGCCGGTGACCGGATTGACGAAAGGTTTCGCTTTCGAAGTTGTCGCCATGCTCCTACAGATTACGGACATTTTGCATGCCGTCCATTATGCGCCACCACATCAAGCACGAAAACAACGCTTTGGATACTTATGACTGCCAACCATCCACTCCCGAACATCCCCGTCGGTACGCGCACCATGCGCAATCGTTCGTCGACGGCGGAGGCACGTCGGATTCCAGGCATTCGCGGACCGCGGGCAGCGCGTCGTCGATCCATGCCAGGTCAAGCGTGTGCATGGCGATCGAAAGCGTAAACTTCAGCGCGCCGTCGAGCGCGGGACGGTCCCGGTCCGCGTTGGCGAACACGATGTACCCCTCGCGCCCGAGTCTGAAGCCGTTTTTCATCAGCAGCCACCCGTACACGTCCAACTGCCTGCGATATCCATCGCGCGCGTCGAGCGTCGGGATCGCGGACGAACTCGTCCCCTTGTAATCGACCGGGTGCAGCCCGCCCGCACCAGACACCCACACGTCATCGACGATGCCGAAGAGCTCGATGCCGCACGGGTGCGCGTAGCGGATGCCCTGCGGCGTATCGCGCCATACGGTCAATTGCGGATGCTGGAACGGCACGGCCTCGATGCCATGCACGCGCATGACGGGGTGCGGCTTTTTATCGATCCTGCAGGCGTCGAACTCGCGCTTCATGAGCTGATCCACGGCGAGATTCAACGAGTAGTACGCTTCGTCCGGCCGTCCGACGCCCTGTCTCCGATCCAACCAAAAACACCGCGGACACGAGAGGAACAACTCCAGCTTGCTGCGGCTGACCGCGAAGGGGCCTACTGCCGACGGATCGAACCGCGGTGCGCGCGCCATGGCGCAAGTATAGCGAATGAAAAGGGACAGCCCATCGGGGCTGTCCCACGTCACAACGAGTGACGTTGTCCTTTATTCCCGTTTCCGGGATTGTCACGATCGTACCACATCCGCACGGTGCTACAATCGCCCCATGCACGACACCGTTATCGCCATCGATTTGGGGGGCACGAAAGCCGACGTCGCCCGCGTTTCCACGTCCGATTGGTCGATCCTCGCCCAAGAACGGATTCCGACGCGCGCCAACGACGGTTTCCACGCCGTACTCGACGATCTCGCCGCTGCCATCGGCAGGCTGCGCGACGATTCGACGAAAGCGGTAGGTATCGGCGTCCCCGGACTCGTGTCGAAAGGAGTGCTTCTCGTGGCGGCGAATATCGCCGATTCGCGTGATATCCGCGTGAAAGACGAACTCGAACGCCGAACGAACCTGCCCGTCTTCGTGGGCAACGACGCGAACTGCTTCGCATTGGCGGAAGCCCGCATGGGCGCCGCGCAGGGCAAGGGCATCGTGGTGGGCATCACGTTCGGTACCGGCGTCGGCGGCGGCATCGTGATCGACGGCAAAGTGTTCGAAGGCGCCCACGGCTACGCGGCGGAAATCGGGCACATGCTCCTCAAGCCCGGCCAGCCACCGTACGAAACGGACGACAAACGCGGCGAAGTGGAACAATTCCTCTCCGGCACGGCCATGGGCAAACGCTGCGAAGCGGCGCAGACGCCGGAAGATTACCTCGACGGCGC
>DALYDP010000038.1:0-7613 GCA_031973095.1 Candidatus Peribacteraceae bacterium
TACATCGCCCGCTGCGCCGACGACACGCTCTACGTGGGAACATGTATCGATCTCACCGCGCGCGAGGCGCTGCACAACGCAGGCAAAGGATCCAAGTACACACGCTCCCGCTTGCCCGTGCAGTTCGTCTATCACGAAGAACACCCCACGCTCTCGGCGGTAAGGAAACGGGAAGCCGCGATGAAGAAGCTCTCGCGGACCGACAAACTGGCGCTCATCGGGCGCGGGTGATCATGGCTTCACGCATGTCCCTGCGCACACAGCAGGGCAATACGATGAGCCATACGGACACGATGCGTTGCAGACACCCCTCTCCGTGCTGCACACCCTGCCGCCCGTACACTCCGCGCTCGACGTGCACAGGGCAGATGTGAACTTCATGGCGTCGGTTCGACGCGTTTTGCATACCGTCTCACGATCTGCGCGGGTTTCTTTC
Source organism: Candidatus Peribacteraceae bacterium (assembly GCA_031973095.1). Classification (GTDB taxonomy): domain Bacteria; phylum Patescibacteriota; class Gracilibacteria; order Peribacterales; family Peribacteraceae; genus DALYDP01. Next base: position 437 of record DALYDP010000038.1, read on the forward strand.
AACGACTTCAATCGATCCGACAACGTCGCCTGCCTGTTCTTCCCCTGCGTCGCCAACTCACGATCCACCTGCTTCAGCGATGTTTTTCGCTGCGTTTCGCTCTCGATCATCCAGGCATCGCGCACGGCACGGCGATACCATCGAAGGTCGTCGAGCGACACCTCGTAATAGTCGTCGTACAACGATATCCGATCATCGAGTTCGATTTCCGCCGCCATCGCCATGCATTCGCGATACTCCCGATCGATCCACGAAGGAGGGGCAACCGCATATGCCAGGGGCACGAGCGCGACCGGCACCGCGAACCAAAGCAGCCGACGGGAAGACAGGAAAAATGTCACTGGTTCTCGATTGTCGCAATGTTTCGCATCGGACGCAACGCCCCATCTCCCGCTAAACATGCGATCCTGCCCTCGACGTTCATCATCGTCACGTCGAGCAAGATCGCCCGCGCCACGCAGAAATCGCACTGGTCGTGGTTCGTAATCCTCGGTAGCAACCGACCGACCCACCATGACTCTGCTATCCTCGCTCCAATGAAAGTAGCGATCGTCCATGAATTACTCACGGTAAAAGGCGGCGCCGAGCGTGTCGCGCGCGTCCTCGCGGGCATGTATCCGCAGGCCGATATATTCACGCTGATCTACGACGAACGGAAGCTCGGCGCATGGTTTCCAAGGGAACGCGTGCGTGCGTCGCGGTTGCAACCGTTCGCGAAGCTCACGGGCCTGTTCAACCATCACCTCTACCTGCCGTTCTTCCGCGGCGCGGTCGAAGCGTGGGATTTTTCGGGGTACGACCTGATCGTCAGTTCGTCGTCCGCGTTCGTCCACGGATTGCGCGTTCCAAAAGGCGTGGCGCACGTCTGCTACGTCCACGCACCGGCACGGTACCTCTGGGACCAAACAATCCCCGTACAAGAACGCATGTCGGCGCCCGCGCGCTTCTTCGCGTCACGGTTATTCCATCGTCTGCGCACGTGGGACGCGTCGGTCGCCGATCGCCCGACCGCGCTCGCCGCCGCTTCTGAAACCATCCGCCGCCGGATCGAGCTGTATTGGGGGCGTGGCAGCACCGTCGTGCATCCCCCGATCGACGACCGGTGGTCCACAACGGCTCCGCAGCACGCGAACCGGGAACACCCCGACTACGTCCTCATCGTGTCGACGCTCGCGCGCTACAAGAATATCGATATCGCGATCGAGGCATGCAACGCTGCGGGCAGTCATCTCATCATCGTCGGCGACGGACCGGACCGCGCGAGATTGGAAAAGATGGCCGGGCCGACCGTACACTTCTACGGCTACCGGGAAGGCGACGAACTACGCGACCTCTACGGCGACGCGCGCGCGGTGATCGTTCCCGGCGACGAAGATTTCAACCTCGTGGCAGTAGAAGCCATGGCATGCGGCACGCCCGTGATCGCCCTGCGGGCCGGTGGTCCGCGCGAAACGATCGTCGAAGGAGTCACCGGTACATTCTTCGACGATCCGACAGCGGCATCAATCGGGGCGGTCCTGCGCGACTTCGACCGAAACGCATACTCCGCGAGCGCGTGCCGCGACCGCGCAAAACACTTCACGCGGGCACGTTTTGAACAACAAATGTATACGCTAATCGAAGCGGCGCTTTCCGCAACGGCAAACGCTTCCCGGTAAACGGAAGCAGCGTATGATCGGGTTGATGACGTGCTGCACCCTCATCGTCGCCGCGACCCTCGCCATGGGATACGGCGACACGTTCAACGCGGATAACGCGACGTTTTCAACGCCGATGTTCCTCCGCGGCCAGGCGGTGTGGGTGACACCCGTTTCGCGGCGCCAACTGCTGCTCAACATCGAGAAAAACGACGCGCGGCCAACGCACAGGGAAACAGAGGTGGCGCTCGTCCTCGCCTGATCAGAAGAGCTGCCGCTCGCCCCCCTCGGGCAACGTGCGCCCCATTTTTTCGTACGCCCTGCGCGTGGCATGACGACCTTTCGCCGTGCGCTGCAAGAAACCCTGCTGCATGAGATACGGCTCGTACATGCCCTCGATCGTCTCTTCTTCTTCCGCAAGCATGGCAGCGAGCGTGGAGAGGCCGACCGGCCCCCCGTTGAACGAATCGATAATGGTCGAGAGGAGCGCGCGGTCCGTGGCGTCGAGACCCGTGGGGTCGATGTCGAGCGAGGAGAGGGTGTCCCGCACGCAGTCATCGGTCACCGTGGACTCCGACCGCGAATGAGCGAAGTCGCGCACGGCGCGCACGAGGCGGTTGGCGATGCGGGGCGTCGAACGACTGGCGGCGGCGATGGTCGCGGCGGCGCTATCACCGAGCGGCACGCCGAGAATCGATGCGGAACGGCGCACGATCGCTTCCATTTCCTGCGGCTCGTAGAACCCGAGCTTGAACGCATGCATGAAGCGGTCCCGCAGCGGCGCGCTCATGGCGCCGGCCTTGGTCGTGGCGCCCACGAGCGTGAACGGCTTGATACTCAGGCGCACGCTGCGCGCGGTCGGGCCTTTGCCGATCACGATGTCGAGCACGCCGTCTTCCATGGCACCGTAGAGCACTTCTTCGATCACGGGGCGTAAACGATGGATTTCATCGATGAAGAGGACGTCCCCTTGCGCGAGGTTCGTGAGGAGCGATGCCAAATCCCCCGGCTTCTCGATCGCGGGACCTGACGTCACCTTCATCTGCGACCCCATTTCATTGGCGATGATGTGCGCGAGCGTCGTCTTGCCCAAGCCCGGAGGACCATGGAGCAACGTATGGCCAAGGGGCTCACCGCGCGAACCGGCGGCCTTCACATGAATGGAGAGGTGCTCCTTGATCTTCGCTTGGCCCACGTATTCCGCGAGAGCCCGGGGTCGAAGCCCGATCTCGACCAATTCCGCCGCTTCCGCAGGGGTTTCGACGGGTGCAAGGATCGCTGCCGACGCTGTCTGACGCTTCAATGCTATGGCGCGCAGTATAGTGATTTTCGAGCGTTTCCGGGATATTGACAATTTAGATTAATATGATATTTTACTAACCTTTCTCTTCCGCTACCTCTTCGCCCCTCCCCTGCGTATCATTTCCCCGCAATGCAGATGACCACCCGCACCAAGATCGTCACGACCGTCCTCCTGCTCGTCGGGCTTACCGGCGTGGGCACGGCTGATTACTACCTTGCCGGCCGCGAATATACGGCGGATCTGACGGGCGATGAACCCGGCATGGCGGACGCGGACAGCGGCGTGGCAAAAGCAGACGGCATCGATGTGGCGCGTACGCTCCAGGCCATGGGCATGGTGACGCAACAATCCGACGATCTCACGTTCCTTGCCCAGGTCTCGCGCGACGAGCCCGTGGAATCCTTCGCCATCCTCCACAACGGCGATCGCATCGGCTCCGTGTCGTGGATCGACGGCGACGCCAAACAGGCATTCATCTCGCTCAAAGAAGCCCTTCTCTCCGCATTCTCCGCCGACGTACAGGACTTAAGCGACAAAACGTACCAAGAACAGGGCATGCCCACGCGTAACGTCCTCACCTTCCGCGACCCTGCCCTCAGCGAAGAAACGCTCACGTTCGTCCGCATCCGCGAGCGCCTCTACGAATTCCATGTCTCGGAATCGGGCAACGTGGCCATGCAAACGGCCATCGACGCCCTGACGACGAAGTGACAACGCACGAGAGACCAGAGACCGGAGGCCAGAAACGGTCTCATGGCTCTATTGGTCGCAAAACTCCGATCTCTGGTCTCCGGTCTCCGTAATTCGTTGTCCTTTCCTCTTTACAGCAAACTAAGTCCTCCGTACCCTACCGCCACTCCCTTTTCCCTTATGGCTAAAGCAATCAAAAAGGTCGTCAAAGTCGTTGCCCGCGGTGGGCAAGCCAACCCCGCGCCCCCACTGGGTCCGGCGCTCGGCCAGGCAGGCGTCGACATCCAGGGCTTCTGCACGCAGTTCAACGCCGCGACGAAGGATCAGATGGGCCAAATGATCCCGGTCGTGATCACGGTCTACGACGACCGCTCGTTCACGTTCATCACGAAGCAGCCCCCGGCAAGCGAGCTCATCAAGGGCAAGGCGAAGATCGAGAAGGGATCCGGCGAACCGAACAAGAACAAAGTCGGCACGATCTCGCGCAAAGATCTCGAGGAAATCGCGAAGCGAAAGATGCCGGACCTGAACACGACGGACCTCGAGGCCGCCATGCGGACGCTCGAAGGCACGGCCCGCAACATGGGCGTAACGGTGGCATAAGGAATCAATCATCAGGAATCACGTTCAACGGCGCACGGGTACGTGCGTCGTTTTTCGTTTACTCTCCTTGATTCCTGATTCTTACTTCATACTTCTTCGCCATGCCCGCAATGTCTTTTGCGTGCGCGCGACAACGCGCCTGACGTACGCTGATCGCCGTACCTTCCGCTACCGCCACATGTTTCCCTCATCCCTCGACGGAGTCTTCCAGAACGTGAACCTCCCGTACGGAGCCACGCTCCCCGTCGGGGTCGTCGCGCTGCTTGCGCTGGTGGCCCTCGCGGGCATCGTCCGCGGCGGCAACGCCTGGGACATCGCGTACGCCACGTACTGCTACTTCGCGCAGGCGGTGGGTATCACCCTCATGGTCACGGGCAGCGTACCGGTGGTCCTCGCGGTGCTTTCGTCGCAACTCCTCGGCAACGACACCTACGTCGGCCTGCTCTTCGTGTTCGCGCTCGGCGGCATGCTCTTCCTCTGGCACGACGTGAAACTCCGCGGCATCGATGCCTCGTCGAAGGCGGTGCCGGGAGCACTCTTCTTCTTCACCTGGAAACTCATCGGTCTCATGGTCGGCTCCTATGCGCTGCTCACGCTCGTGATGACGACCGTCGTCTACCTCAGCATGCCGGGCACGGCGTTCCCTGTGCAAAACGCGATGGTCCACGTGACCATGTTGGCGCTTGGCCTCGGCCTCGGCTGGTTTACGCAGGTGCACCGCGGCACCCGCCCGTCGGTCACGACCCGCACCCTCGTAGCCCCGCAGATGCCCGCCATGGCCCTCAAAGCCAAGAAGCCGGTGGCCAAGGCGGCGCCCAAGGCCTCAAAAAAGAAGAAAAAGTGATCGGATGAGCCCGAATCACCCGTTTTCTCGCTTCTTTTTGCTTGCTTCCCGACCACCCGATCCGCACAATACGGGTCACTTTTGTGGAAGTTCACCCTTTGGCGAACGACCAACCTTCGTAGCCTCGCTGTCATCCCGAGCGAAGCCGAGGGGACCACATTCCCCCCCACTCCCATGTCCGAGAAATCCTCGACGAAACCGACCAATGAGCGCGGCTCCTCCGGTCTCGGCCACCGCGGCAAGAAGTACGTCGCCGCGGCAGCCAAAATTACCAAGCCCAGCTACTCGATCGCGGAAGCGACGGAGCTTTTGACGCAGGTCTCGACCGCCACGTTCGACGCGACGGCCGAAGTGCACGTGCGCATCAACGCCGACACGACCCAGGCCGACCAGTTGGTCCGCACGACGGTCGCCCTGCCGCACGGCACGGGCAAGACGGTCCGCATCGCCGCGTTCGTCCCGGAAGACCAGGAAGCCGAAGCCAAGAAGGCAGGCGCCGACATCGTCGGTCTTGAGCAACTCTCCAAAGACATCGAAGCCGGCACGATCGACTTCGACATCGCGGTCGCCGTTCCGTCCGTCATGAAGAGCCTCGGTAAAGTCGCCAAAATCCTCGGCCAAAAAGGCATGATGCCGAACCCGAAGGCCGGCACGGTCACGGACAACCTGGCCAAGACGATCGGCGAACTGAAGAAGGGCCGCATCGAATGCAAGATGGACAAAGCCGGCATCATCCACGTGCCGTTCGGCAAGATTTCCTTCGGAGGCAAGAAACTCCAGGAGAACCTCGAAGCCGTCCTCGCCGCACTCGACGAAGCCAAGCCCGCGGGCATCAAGTCGCTCTACATCACGTCGATCACGATCGCCCCGACCATGGGCCCCGGCATCACGGTCACGCGGTAATCCTCCATGTGCAACTTTTAAAAGGCGTCGAAAGGCGCCTTTTATATATTTATAATGAATATTTTGCATTATGCACAATGTTAAGCATAAATTACATTTTATGAATTTGAACAACATGCTTAATGGCGCATACAACGCCCTAAGCCATGTGCCAGACGAAAAGATCCCAACGATCCTCGAGACGCTGTTCGACACGGCTGGGCATGCCATTGCCCCGGCAGATATCCGCGAACACGTCGCTACATGCATTGAAGATGGACGGGATCACTACTACCTCGCACTTGCGCGAGCGCTGGGCGCATCCCCATCTCCCGTAGTCCTCGATGGCAGTAATGCAACCAGCCTTGCGGGATCTATTGAGCAATACATATCACCCAATGGCCTGACCTTCACGGGAGCGACCGACATCGGCGTCCATTACCCCAAGAACAACGAAGACCGCGTCTCGTTGCGACCAGACCAAGGCTTCGCGGCGGTCATCGATGGTATTGGGGGCGAATCGGGAAGCGATCATTTTGCCAATGCATGCGCGCATGTCTTGGGCATGCATGCAACCGACATGAACATGGCCTTCAAGACCCTCAATGATACAGTGAAAAGCAAGAATATCGACGGAGATGCTTGTATCGCCGCTGCATGGGTGCGCCGGTTTGATCAACGTTTCACACTAGACGCATGGCGCATCGGCGACGTCCGCATCGAGATCATCAATCCGGACGGCGTCGTCTACCGTAAATCGAAAGACGAAACGTATGCGCAAAATTTCAGTGACGTCTATGCGAAACAGATTGAACAGGAACAGAAAAAAGATATCCCCGATCAAACGCGCATCGATGAATTACACGTCAACATACGTGAGATGCTGTACACCAATTCGTACCGCAACGTGGTCTTTGACTGCATACGTGAACACCTTACTAATCCGCCGACACCACTTTGGACGAACATTGAACTGCAACCGGGATCATTCGTGTTACTACTCTCGGACGGCATTACCGATAACGTGCTGCTCGAAGAAATCCTCGAACGCATGCGGCAGCGAAACATTCCCCTCTCCGCAGAAACCCTCCTCGCGATGATCGACGAACTGACCACGGCGCGTATGCGGGATCATATCCGCATCCAAAACACCGAACGCAAAACCGGCGAGCCATTCTGCGACGGCTTCGCGCAGAAACCGAAACCCGACAACCGCGC
>DALYDP010000039.1:0-5356 GCA_031973095.1 Candidatus Peribacteraceae bacterium
GCCATAGTTGCGGCAATTGTAAGGTCACGTGTAAGAAGTTGAATTGCTTCGTCATTTGGGAACGTATCAAGTGGCGTCGGGTAGCTCGATGCAACGGGGTAAATCGTCATAGGATCGTTGATCTGTTCAGAAATTTCTTTTTCGAGTGCATCCCGGAATTGTTGGATTGAATCGAACTTCACACGCGTGGCGCCGTACGTTGCGAGCAGTTCGTCGATGCCGATCTTTGTAAACTGTTTGGGATCGATTAGGTTGCGGAGCACGAACGTGCCCTTCGCATGGTCATCGCTGATGAGCACCTGGAGCTTCGCTTCTGGCAGGCACACCAGCACGTAATGACCCGGTTCGGCGGACGCGTACTCTGCGCTCGCGGGGGCGAACGCGCGGTCGTCGATGGTGAAGGTCGCCTTCCAGCGATTTTTCAACAGTACGTTGCGCAGTTGTTTGGTGCGGGGGATCGGTTTTGGTTCTACGTAAGGCTCTCTGTCGGAGTCGCTCGCGGGCAATGATTCTTCCGGGGTGGTGACGATGGCGTCGTCCTTCGTGTTCGGGAAGAACTTCTCCGCGACGAAATCTTGCGTGAAGAGTTCATGTTCGAGTTCTTTAATGGAGGGCAGCGTGCCGCTGACCCATGCGTCGGTTTCGAGTACATCTTCGTTTTGTAGATGAAGGTTCACGACGAGGTCGAGCGTGTCTTCGTTGTCGGCTGACACGTAGTTCGTGAATTGCTGGGGCAAGTGTTCCTTGCGGCATACGAATTGCGCTTTCGAAGCTCCCCATGGCAACGTATACGTGACATTTGGGTTCGGCTCGAGGAGCGCGGGATCGAGCATTTCCAAATGTTCGCGGAGCCACGCGTGTTCCTGGTCGGCGATGGCGATGGGCGCCATCTCTAATTTTATTTTTGCGGCTTCTGACATAACTCGCATCAATTCCTCCCAATTACATTCAGCCGAAGATGGTCTAGAGTGCATGAGCCGGCCGATACGTACGTATGCCTCTTGTGTTGATAGCGGCCATGCGCGCGTTACCATACGCGAAAAACGCTGCTCTGCAGAAAGATATCGATGCGGTTGCTCCTTTAGACTATCGAATGATAATTCTGCAGGTTGGCAATTTTTCCTTACGTCAATTTGGGCATCAAAGTATTTGTTCCCGAGGAGCATTACATGCAGCAAATGGTAATTTATCAGATTTGTCTGACTGTCGATCGCGTTCTTTTTTTTCAATACATCATTGAATTTGATAAGAAAATCGAAAAGATTCCATGTAGCAGAGGCGTTTTGTCCGCTGAAAAAAAGCACATTTCGGTCTTGAGGTGCTGCCCATAGCGAGAGAATATCAGCATTATGAATACATTGTACGTGTTCGCCATCATTTTCACGTTCATTAATTGAATTCTTCCATTCGATCGAATCAAATGCTGAACGAAGTAACGACCATCCTTGCTGATAGGGGGAATTTTCGATTCCCATTATCGTGCATTTCTCATCAAGCTTCCGAAATTCTTGAATTAATTTTGTACGTGCGATTTCCATTTCAGATGGAACGACACCGCTCACCCATTCTTTCCCCGCCTCCTCGTCGTGCGGTTCATCAGGCAACAAGGCTGCGAGGCGTTCACGGGTGACGAGGGGGTCGCCAGTTAGGCCGAATGAAAGAGGGGATGATGCGAGTGCGGCGTCGAATGTCTCTTTTTTTATAAGGAAAATATAGTTGCCGTTTTCCGTAGCGGTAATCAGTTCCGGCGTCGCAAAAACGGATGCATCGATGTGCGCGAGGTGATGGGGGATGTTCTGCGCATCGATGTGCGTGCGCAGTGGAATGCGGCCCATGCGCGACAGCGTGAATTCCGTCTTCATATCGTTACTCAATTCGAAGAATCCTTCGTCTTTCAGCGGTTCGTTCCAGAAAAGATAGCCGTGCAACAGAAGTGTATGCATGTACGTTTCCCAGCGCAGATGCGCCTCCTGCGGAGATCGCGGCGGCGCCATTTCGATGTGGGCATCGAACATCCGTTCTATGGTTGCGCGCTTCGACGGATCCATGATGACGCGTAGAACGTCTACCACGGAGGAGAGGTTGAGCGCTTCGGACACCTCGCGGGTAATCGCGGGCAATCGTTCGAGGACGTCTTTGCCGAGGGCGACGTGCGTTACGCGCATTTCCAGCGCCGCCCCATGTAGGCTGTCTTTTTTGCCCTCAACGCCCGGCGTGGGGTTAAAATTGATTCTTCCGGATCCGAATGCGCTTCCGACCATGTTCTTTGCGAGCATGGGGGCCTGCCACTGCTTCGTGATGTCCGCGTTCGTGAACAGCGCGATGCAATACGGCGTGACTTCTTTTCCGTCGTTACCCATACCCTTAATTTTGATGGAATTCGACAAAATCGTATCCAATTTCTCTCCTATGACTCCTTTTGGATCGTTTGCTTTCTCAAAATAGGAAAAGCCTTGGTTCGCCGCAGCGAATCCGTATGGATCGTTCTGCATAGCCTGTGTATCTATGTATTTCCACACGCGACGAGAGTGGAAGTATTCGAGGAATCGAACTATTTCTTCATGCCGTGCGTCCTCATTATTCCCGTACGTTGCTAAAGCGGCATCGAGCGCATCGTTCCATTCCATGCATTGGCGCTGCATCTCTTCCATTTTTTGAACGTCAAATTGAGCATTTTTTACGGCTTCGCTCGATTTCTGATCGATTAATGCTCTAATAAACTTCACGCGTGTCTTCGCAGTGATGCCCCTGAGTTGTTTCTGCACGCGTTGCAATTCGATTTCTAATTGCTGAATACCCAGCCTCTCAAGTCGATTCTGTTCTGATCTTGGCACCTGCATCGTATACACACTTTACTTTTTATTGACATATTGTCAATTTATTTCAAATGGCGTTTTTGTATGAAGAAACGCCCCCGCTAGTCATTTAGAGGCGAATTACTTCATTTTTTACGATGATCAGTAGGCGAGGACTTCCTCTGGCTTGAAGAACCTCGTAATTTCCGCTTCCGCTGCTTCGGCCGAATCGGACGCATGGGCCACGTTGACCATCTTGCTGTTCTCTGCCTTGGAGCCGAATTCAGCGCGGATCGTGCCCGGGGCGGCGAGCTTGCTGTCGGTGACGCCGAGCATGTCGCGGATTTTGGCCACCACGTCGTCGCCTTCGAGCACGAGGGCGATCACCGGGGCGGAGCGCATGAAATTCTCGACTTCCGGGTAGAACGGCTTTTCGGCGATGTGCGCGTAGTGGTCGCGGAGGACTTCCGGCGAGAGGTGCACCATCTTGCAGGCGCGGATCGTGAAGCCGGCGGATTCGAAGCGGTCGATGACCTTGCCGCAGATTTTGTTCTGGACGGCGTCAGGCTTCAGGAGGATGAGGGAGCGCTGCATGAGTGCTGGGTGGAAAAGTTGCGCGCATTGTGCTGAATACCACCCGTTAACGCAAGTTAACGTGGCATGTTCGCGGCGGAATCCGTCTTATTGATTGATCACCTTCGAGTTCGTGCGTGAACGCCTGTCGACGTTTGCGGCCTTCTTGCGCAGCTGGATCCTCATGCAGATGCGGTATTCGCCGTCGTCGTCCGGCGTGCCGCAGACCGCATCCGCGGCATTCAGGTCGGATTTTTCCAGCTTCTTCTCCGTCGCTTTGCGGCCGTCGCCCGTGGAACGCTTCACTTTTTGTTCCTCGAAGAACGCCTTCCGGAACGTGTTGAGTTGGGTGTCGAATTCCTTGCGGCGCAGGCGGACGTCGTTGAGGAAATCCCGGAGCGCTTTCTGGTAGTCGGCGCCGATGCCCATGTCCGCGTGCTCCTGTTTCCAGGCGGCGATTTCGTCGTCTTCCTGTTCGTTGTAGTCGTGTTCCAATTCCTTCCACGCCTTGAGGGCGTCGGTGATGCACCGCGCGTGGGCGCGGTCGCTCGTGTCTTGGCACGGGAGCGAGGTCGGTGCTTCGACCGCGTTGGCTGCGAAAGCGGGGAGCGACGGGGAGAGGAGGGACGCGATGAGGGCTGCGGACACGAGGCGGTTCATGGGGCGTGGGGAAAATACGTTCACATTCTCGGGTGATTCGTTCGCGGACGCAAGGAATGTGTCATGGTTCGTGGCTCGCAACGCGCTCGCACCTCACCATGACGAGACAGTCACACTCTGACTTACGCCAACAACTTTTTCATCGCCGCTTCGTCGCCGCCCTTGCCGAGCACGACGAGGCGCAGTTCCTCGGTGCGCAGCAACCGCTTGGCCACGCCGTCCACGTGTTCTTTGGTCACGGCGTCGATGCATGCGAAGTACTCCTGCGTGTCGCGGATGTGCGGGTACATGAGCGCTTGTTTGCCGAGGAAGTTCGCGCGCTCTTCGCTGTCTTCCAGGCTGAGCGTGATGCGGCCTTTGAGATAGTCCTTCGCGCGCTGGAGTTCGTCCTGCTCCACGCCGTCCTTGGCGCAGACGTCGTATTCGTGCTTGATGGCCGCCACCGCTTCGCCGACGCGCGATTGGTCGATGCCCGCGCGGGTCGAGATAATGCCGGCATCCATGTACGAATCGACGTCGGTCGAGATGTAGTAGCACATGCCGCGGGCTTCGCGGATGCGCAGGAACATGCGCGAGCTCATGTTGCCGCCGAGGATGATGCCGAGGAGTTTTTGGGCGAAGTGGTCAGGGTGTTGCGAGGGGACGCCCGGCAAGCCGAGCACGAGGTGGGCCTGTTCCGTTTCTTTCTGGCGCAGCCACACGCGCTTGTCGTGGAACTTTTCGAACGGCAGATAGGTCTTCGCCTTTTTTCCGCCGAGCGTGTCGAAGTACTTCTCGGCGAACGCCAGTGCCTGCTCCTGCGTGATGTGCCCGGAGAACGTGATGACCGTATTGTCCGCCGTGTAGAGCTCGTCTTTGTGTCGTTGAAAGTCCGCCTGCGTGACTTTGTTGATGACCTCTTCGGTGCCGATCGTGTCCCAGCCGAGGGGGCAGTCGCCGAGCAGCATCTCCTCGAAGTCCCAGCCCGCGCGGTACATGGGCGTATCTTCGTACATGCGCTTCTCCTCGATGATCACGCCGCGCTCCTTGTCGATCTCGTCCGGCGGGAAGCTGGCGTGCAAGAGCATGTCGCTCAAGACGTCGCACGCGAGTTCCGTCTGCGGGTGGGCGACTTTCACGTAGTAGCCGGCGTATTCCTTGCCCGTGAACGCGTTGAAGTCGCCGCCGACGCCTTCGATGGCCGCGCTGACTTGCTGCGTGTTCACGTATTTTTTGCCGCCCTTGAAGAACATGTGTTCCAAGAAGTGGCTGATGCCGCGTTCGTTATCGGCCTCGTAGCGCGAGCCCGCGCCGCAGAAGACGAGGACCGTGACGGATTCCGTGCCGTC
>DALYDP010000039.1:5456-7453 GCA_031973095.1 Candidatus Peribacteraceae bacterium
CGTAGCGCGAGCCCGCGCCGCAGAAGACGAGGACCGTGACGGATTCCGTGCCGTCTACGGGAGCCGTGAGGACGCGGAGGCCGGATGCGAGGGTGTCGAGGGTGTACATACGAAAGAGGGCGAAGAGGCCAGGAGACCAGGAATTACGAAAGGGGCCAGAGGCGCAGCGTTGCGAACACGGCGAAGAGGGCGATGCAGGCGATGCCGATAATGATGCCGACCATGGAGCGGCCGTTGCCCTCTTTGGCGCTGAGGGCGATGCTTAGCCCGCCGTACAGCAGGCCGATGGCAATGAGCGGGGTGGGAATCGTGGTGAGGAACACTTGGCTCCAGGGCATCCAGAGGCCCTGCCTCCAGAGGACTTCCATGGCGAAAAGCGCCAAGCCCAGGATCGTGAACAGGACGGCCGAGAGTTTGTGGAGGAAGTGGAGCACGAGTGGGAGAATAGCGAAAAGAAACGAAGAGACCAGAGACGAGACGTCAGAGGTCAGAAGCCAGAGGAATGGTTCTTTAGATACGAAAAAATGCCGTTGGAGCATTTGCTTTCCGTGTGCTCGTTTTATTTCGTCTTTTTCTGCACCGTGAGGCGCTTGCGGCCCTGCGCGCGGCGGCGAGCGACCACCTGACGACCCTTCATCGTGCCCTTGCGGGACAAGAATCCGTGTTTCCGGAGCCGGCGGCGCCACTTGAGCTTTCCGAGCATTGCCGGGGGATCCTATAGAGCCCCGAAAGCCCGGTCAAGTCCATCCGACACGCTTATTCGTACTTCACAGTCTCTTCCGGCGCTCCCGAAGCGGCATTTGCGGCCCGTGCGGCAACGAAAAGCAGATCGGAAAGCCTATTGAGGAACACGATGACCTCCGGATTCACCTCTTCGACCTGGGAGAGTGCCACGACCCGGCGCTCTGCCCGTCGGCAAACCGTGCGGGCATGGTGCAGGTGGGCGCCGGCCGCGTTCCCGCTTGGCAAAATGAAGTTCATGAGTGCGGGGAGTTGCGGTTCCATGCGGGCGATCCACGCGTCGAGGACCAGGACGTGCGCAGGCTGGATGCGTTCGGTGTGGGCCTTCGTGCCCGCGGGGCTGGCGATGTCGGCGCCGAGCGTGAAGAGGCGATGTTGGATTTCTTCAAGCGCCGTTTCCACGTCCTTCGGAAGGGATTCGCAGCGAACCACGCCGAGGAGGGCGTTGAGTTCGTCGACCGTGCCCACGGCTTCGATGCGCGGATCGGTTTTTGACACGCGTTTGCCGCCGACGAGTCCGGTCGTGCCTTTGTCGCCGGTGCGGGTGACGATGGTCATGGGGCTACCCTAACAGAACGTCAGGCCTGTGCACGCGCTTCGGCGGTTTTTTTCGTTCGGGCCATGATGAGTGGCGGTAGGTTCAGCCACAGTCGCCGCGCCGTTATTTCGTCGAAGCCATCGTGATTTTTGAGTACGTCTTTTACCTTTCGGCTCACCTGGAACGCCGTCAGTTCCCCGCCCGTTTTCAGGATGTCATGCGTCACGTCCATGATGTGTGCGACGACGTCCTCTTGCATCATCGAAAACGGGATGCTCGTGATGACGTGGTCGACGACGCCGGGTTCCACGAGCGAATCGACGTTTTCCGCCGAGCCCGCGAATACGCTCGCGCGCGGATCATGTCGCAATTCTTCTTTCAGGACATTCGCTAACATGGGGTTTTTCTCGATGAGGATTAGCATCGAGTCGGGCGTAAGGCGCCGTTCTTCCAGGAGGTGTTTCGCAATCACGCCCGTGCCTGCCCCGTATTCCACGATCACTCTTTGCACGTCGCGGGGGATCGTGCTGCAAATTTCCTTCACGTTCCAGCTGGCTGTCGGTATCACCGACGATACCATCCTCGGATGACGGAGGAAGGCGCCGATCAAGTGGAGTGTGCCGTTCATCTCAGGTTGCAAGCGAGTTGCCTTGGAGTATGCGATCGTGCTCCGTCTTCGCTTCCTGTTCCGTGAGCGTGCGGTCAGGGGCGCGGTAGG
>DALYDP010000040.1:0-4968 GCA_031973095.1 Candidatus Peribacteraceae bacterium
CCCGGTTCTCACGCCGGCTCGTCCAGGGCTTCCGTCGCCGGCGTTCGAATGTACGAACGGGGCCTTCCCCTTCACCCCCCGTGGTGGCGCGCCTCGCCACGAACGGGTGAAGTTCCTTCGTGCGCCGAGTTTGTTACTCCAATAAGTTATTCTTCACGGCCTACTTATTGGCGAGACGCGATGGTTCGACAAGCCTGCCTACCGGCAGGCAGGCTCACCATGACATAGTGGAAGTAGCCCCCCATGTCACCCCGAGCTTGTCGAGGGGCCCAAGCACCCGACGAAAAACGTTCGTATAACAAAAAGACCCTTTGCAGGGTCTCTGTGTTTGTCTGAGTCGGCGGTACACGACTGTTTTGGCCGTGGAGCCGATGACGAGGTGAGGGAGGTGCCTCATCCCGCTGCCCTGCTTCGGATTCTTGTTTCCCTTCTCGATCCATGGAACCAAGCAGCAGCCGTTCCTGGCTGCGGCAATAGAAGGGGATCAACATGAGGCCCCTGCCAGCAGGGTGTTTGCAAAAGCACCATACGGTTTTTCGTACCATTCGGGTTTGCGGCACATCGGTGCCGTGGGTATCGTTCTGTGTCCGCTATGACTGATCGCTATCTGCGCAGTATGCGCGTCATCGGGCATGAGCTTGTGGAATCGCCGCCGCACGAGGTGTGCGACGCGGTCCGCGACGTCGTCGAGCGGTTTGCCGTGCACTACAGGAACATGGGGTACGCCGCCGATCCGTCGTTCGAGGAGTGCGATTATCGATCGATCGTCGATATTCCGCTTACGCTTTATGGGAGGTGCCTGGTCATGGCCGAGGCGATTCCCCGCAGCGAGGAATATGTCCGTCGTGAGGCGGAAGCGGAGGAATTGCCATGCGAGAAGATTGTGCCGCCCGTCATGCTCCGTCGGGATGCGTATTCCCCCGAGCGTGTCCTTGGTTCGTTCGTGCGCCAGTGTCGCCGTTCGGGGCTCGACATCGGCACGTTGCAGGACCTCGTTGGTTCCGCTTTTGAAGTCTCGAAACAAATTGTCGGAATGCATGAATTTTATCAGTCGTTGTACGAGGAGATCCTTCCCGAGGATCCGACGTTTGGGGAGGCGTGCCGCAGCCTTCGCCCGATGTTTCTTCGACCCAGCGAAGAAGCGCTGTTATTGAGTATAGGGTTGCAATTGCCCCAATACGCCGCATGGGAATGATGCGCAGCATTCGTCCGTGTACGTAGTTGCGCGACGGCCGCGAAGGTTCATGATGGCCGTATGGATACGAGACCTCCGTTCTTCGAACCGTATTTTCACGCCCTTGGCAGGGCATGGTTGCATCCGACGGGGGAATACGATGCGCTCGTGCAGCACCACGTCGATACGGTGGTGGATTCGCTTCGGTCTCGAATGACCTGGTACATGGACATCTCATGTAAGCCTGGAGATTTTCATTCGGTACCGAACATGGATCTCGACATGACTGACAAGCTTGTCGTCATGGCGTCCGCCGTTCCCCGCGCGCGCGAATTCGCAGAGCGGACGCAAGAGCATGATCGGTACGTCTCGACGTTGAATTACACGACGTTGCGTTCCGAGCCCCTGCCGCGGCAACAAAGGACCAAGCGCTGGCGTCATTCATCCAGCGATGCAACGCGACGGAAAAATTGGACATCGTGACGTTGCAGGACCTCGTGAACGTCGCGTTTCGCATTCGCATTGAAATGCAAGGTATTCAAGAGGCGCTCCGATGTCTCTACGAGCCTGATTCCAATCCGGATATGTCACGATTGCACAAAGTCTATGCCCAATTCTTCACGCAGGAGCAGCAGTCGTACATCCTCGGTTTGGGGCTATCGCTCCCGACTATGCAAAAACTTCCCCCATCGTGATCCACGCCCTTCGGATCATGCGTGTTCCGGCCACGATTCTCCCTCCACGTTCCACTCGTTTTCGAGCGGAGTGCGTTCCCGGGAGGCGGGGCGCACGGACAACGGGTCGATGAACGCAAAGGAGTAGGGGGTCGGGGCCATGAGAGTACGGATATCGAATGTCGCGATGCCGTGGTCGTTCATGCGTGTTGCTGCGAGCGGTGTACCGTCGGCGTCGCGGAGTTCCACGGCGTGCCGGCCTATGGGCAAGGAGGGTGCTTTCGTCCATTGTGTCGCATAGCCCAAGCCGTATCCGCGAACGTCGATCGATACGGATTCCTGGTCTATGACGCGAAGCATGACGTCGACAATCCCGCGGCGGATCGTTATGCATGCTTCGATGCGCGGTGCAGTTCCCAGTGTGACGAACGTGAACGGAGCGTAGATGTTGGCGATCCGCCCATCGTTGTGTCTCGTAAGGCGCTCGCTGGCAACTATAGTGTCCAGGTCCAGCGCGCCACGCAGGTCGTACGCGAATTCTTCGTCTGCACCGTTCACGCGGACCGATTCGATAAAGTCCCGGGCGTACGTCCATTCCATCGAGAGATGGTGTTGGACGAGGAATGCATCCAGCTCCGCGGGGGCCCCTTCCACCGGCTTGTCGCGCTCTATCGCACCGGTTTCGGGCAACGGTTCGCGTGCTCCCGCCGTGGTGCCGGCTGCGAGGGCTGTGGCGAACATGGCGCGCAGGAACATCCGGCGTGTTAGCAGTGCATTACTCGTCGTATCGGGTACGCGTTCCGGCGATGCATTCGGTTTCAGCATATATGTTATTATACAATATAAATTGTAAATTACTATTTTGCGTAGGTGCGAACCCGCGGTTGCGGGCCGAGCGGATCGCGCGAAGATTGCCCAGTACGTCACCCTGAGCTATGTCATCCCGAGCTTGTCGAGGGACGAATGGGTGCGTACGTATGGTTCGACAAGCCTGCCTGCCGGCAGGCTCGCCATGACATAGTGGAAGAAGCCCCCATGTCATCCCGAGCTTGTCGGAGGGGCCCAAGCCCCCGAAGAAAAAACGTTCGTCGTATAACAAAAAGACCCTTTGCAGGGTCTCTGTGTTTGTCTGAGTCGGCGGTACACGACTGTTTTGGCCGTGGAGCCGATGACGAGGTGAGGGAGGTGCCTCATCCCGCTGCCCTGCTTCGGATTCTTGTTTCTCCTCGAATCCAATCGAGGTCTCCGGACCGGTGATTGCGAGGCCTTGCGGCGCGGGTATCACACTGGAGAGGTAGGGGGGTTCGCATGGGAGTCCGTGCCTCGGAACATCCTATGCGGTTCGCAGAGCAGAGAGGAATCAGATCACGTGGATACGTTCGACATGATCTCATTTCTCTCGGCTTTCCCATGCCCGCAAGATCGGCTTCGCGCCGCGCGCAAGAATCAACCGTGTCCGAACCGAGGCTTTGCCGACGGTGAGGACTCCTTGAAGGATGGGGATCACGGGGAAACCTTGGTTTTCCCGTGAATCAGTCAGAGAGGGTGACAGCCACCAATGCAGGTGGATGCTTGCGGATCACGTTACCTAGACCCGTGAGATCTCAAGGTAGGTGTGAGGTGTGGCCGGGAGGAACGAGCGTAAGCGCTCCATAGATGACCGTCACTCTCTCTGCTGGAAGTCGTTGGTGTGAAGGAGGGGAACCGGGGCGCTCTTGCCTCCAGGGTTCACACCATCGTAATCGAGGAATGTTTTTTGGCAACGAGTAGCCCTTTCGACATATCCACAATCAATGTGTGAGTACATTTGTTGTGCTTATCATGTCTTCAATCGGGGAGAAACGCCATGTTTAAAACGAATGTATAGCGTCATATTTTTTCCGGAATGGAAGAACGAGTCATCCTTCCGGGTTCTACACTATGGATATCTACTTCCCTTCCTTCTCACCCATGTCAGGTTGCAAAGGATGCTCCGTTGTCGGCTACCTCGTCGCTGCCGTCTACGCGATCGTCACCCTCATTACGTTGTACGCCGCGTACAACACGCACATCTTGCCCGATGGCTCGTTCATCGCCGGAGCGCCGGAAGGTTCGTTGGCGTTGCTGACGGTCATCTTCTCGTTCCACTTGTTCGTCAAGGCGCTCAAGTGCTGCTGCCCGTGCAAAAAGGACGGCGCATGCGGCACGTCCGGCGGTTGCTGCAAGTAAGAAATTACGGAAACGCCCGTTCCCGTGCATAGCGGGGCGGGTTTTTTCGTTGCCATGGTTCGGCTCCGCTCACCATGACAACGAAACACCGTGAAAAGAGGTGCTTGGGTAATGATTGGTACATGGTTATCACGTCTAAGGTCCTGCTGTTACCCTGAGCGGAGCCGAAGGGTTACAGCGTGTTCACCGGAATCCCCGGCACCGGGAATTTCCTGCAGAACGCCGTGACTTCGTCGCGGAGCGTCGCGAGTGTCGCCTGGTCGTCTTTCGCCTTCACCGCGCGGAGGATGAACGCCGCGAGCGTATCCATGTCGACCTCTTTCATGCCGCGGGTCGTGACGGCCGGCGTGCCCATGCGGATGCCGGACGGATCCATGGGCGAGCGGGGATCGTCGGGGATCATGTTTTTATTGAGGGTGATATGCACCGAATCGAGGAGCTTCTCCGCGGCATCGCCGGGAATGCCCCACGAGGTGACGCAGTCGACCATGAGGAGGTGGTTGTCGGTGCCGTTGGTCACGAGCTTCGCGCCGTCTTTCATGAGCGCGTCGGCCAGGCGTTTGCTGTTTTTCAGGATTTGCTGCGCGTAGTCCTGGAATTCCGGGCGCAGGGCCTCGCCGAAGGCCACGGCTTTGGCCGCGATCATCTGCATGATCGGCCCGCCCTGGAAGCCGGGGAACACCGACTTGTCGATCTTCTTCCCGAGCGTAGCGTCCCTGGTGAGGATCATGCCGCCGCGCGGGCCGCGGAGCGATTTGTGCGTGGTCGTGGTGATGATATCGAACCCGTCGTCGAACGGATTTCGCAGTGCCTTGCCGGCGATGAGGCCGGCGATGTGCGCCATGTCGGCCATGGTCACGGCGCCCACTTCGTCGGCGATCGCCTTCATCTTCGCGTAGTCGAGCGAGCGGG
>DALYDP010000040.1:5068-7369 GCA_031973095.1 Candidatus Peribacteraceae bacterium
ACGGCGCCCACTTCGTCGGCGATCGCCTTCATCTTCGCGTAGTCGAGCGAGCGGGGATACGCCGAGAAGCCCGCGAGGATCAGCTTGGGCTTCGTTTCCAGTGCCACCTTCCGCATCTCGTCGTAATCGATCTCGCCCGTCTCGCTGTCTTTCATCTTGTAGCGCACGAAGTTGAAGATCTTCGTGATGAACGTGACCGGGTGGCCGTGGGTGAGGTGGCCGCCGTGGCTCAGGTCCATGCCGAGGACCGTATCGCCGGGTTCCAGGAGCGCGAAGTACGTGGCGATGTTCGCCGGGGCGCCGGCGTGGGGTTGCACGTTGGCGTGTCCCGCGCCGAAGAGCTGTTTGGCACGTTCGATGGCCAGGCTTTCGATTTGGTCGGTGTACTCCTGGCCGCCGTAGTAGCGCTTGCCGGGGTAGCCTTCCGAATACTTGTTGTTGAAGCAGTTGCCCATGGCTTCCATCACCGCGGCGGAGACGTAGTTTTCGGACGGGATGAGTTCCATGCCGTCGCGCTGGCGGGACATTTCGCCTTGGAGCGCGGCGTACACGGCAGGGTCGCCGATCTTGAGGTTGTCGAAGCTGGGCATGCGGCAACAATACCCCGAACTTCACGGAGGAACCATGGACCGGATCGGGTACCATGCATCCGATGCGTTCCGCTTCGTTTGCCATACCTCTCGTTTTCGCCCTGTTGTTCGTGGGTTGCGGGAAGCAGGAAGGGCTCGTCGCCGATGCGCTTCCCCGCGTGGACGTGCAGGAGATGAACGTGAGTTTCGCGTTCCGCGAGCAGTTGGTCCTGCGCGCGTCCCAGGACGAGGCGATACTTTCCGGTCCGACCACGCAGATGCAGGTACAGACCCTGCCCTACGCCGAGAAGAAGCCGTCGGCTGCGGTGAACCAGATCGCCGATTGGGCGTTGCCGCGCGTGATCGCCGATCAGGTCCGAGACCAGCGGTCATGCGGGCCGCTCAAGAGCGCGAAGGTCTTCCTGCCGGTCGATACATCGGCGCCCCTCCGCTGCGATTTGGTGATGGACGCGTCCGGCCGTCCGGTGGTGTGGATGGTCGGCCTCGGCCGCCCGTTCGAAGACGTGCCGTTCCTGCAGAGTTCGTTCGTCGTTCTCGAGGAGGAGCAGTACCACGTGTTCTCGTACGTGCATCCCTTCCCGGAAGCCGATGCAACGGCGCAGTGGTTGCACGACACGTTCACGGAGCGCCACCCGGGCATGAGCGCGCTCATCTGGCCGAACAAATCGTTCATGCTGCTCGTCCAAGAAACTTCCGATGCGCTCGGGAAGCAGATCAACCCGTCGTCGGAAGAAGTGACGGAGGCGATGGCCGCCCTGCGGGATCTGGCGTTCAGCGTGGGCCCGTCCCGGGCTGCGACGGGTCTATGACGCCGCGTGGCGTGATGACCAAGTCCATCATGCGGTCGTGTGCCTCGCGTGGGATCACGGTGACCATCTGGCAGTCGAGCGCCACGCCCCACACCTTCGCGCCGGGGTTTTTCGCGCGCAATTCGCGCAGCCATATGTCGTAGCCGCCGTTGCCGCGGCCGATGCGTCCGCCCGAGGGGTCGAACCCGAGGCCGGGGATGATCGCCACCGTCACGTCCGCGATGCCGAGAGTTTCGTCATCGCCCGTGGGTTCCATGAGGCCGTACTTCCCCGGCACGAGCCCGTCCATCGAGGTTGCGCGGCGGAACGAGAACCCCGCGCCTTCGAACCGCGGGAAGAAGAGCTTCCAACCCCGTTCGAGCAGCGTGGGGAAGAGATCGCGGATGTCGGCTTCGGAACCCGTCATGGGGTAGAACACGCACAATACGCCCGGTTCGGCGGGCAGGATTTGGAGCAGGCGTTTGATGAGGGAGCGGCTTTCGCGGGCGCGGTCACCGTCCGACAAGCGCTTCAGCCGCTCCTTGAGCGACGCGCGGAGGGCCTCTTTTTCGGAGCGGAGATCCATGGGTTCAAAATACTTCGAGCGCCGCTTCGGCCAGGTTCACGTCGCCCGCGGGGGCGGGGGTGGGCGCGCGGGCTTCGGCGTCGACGATGAATTTCCATTTCAAGGGCCGCTTGAAGACGGATTCGATCGCCTCCTGCATGCTGCGTCCGCCTTCGGCCGCCGAGGCTTTCTCGCGGTGGAACGCCGATGCGAACCGGACGATGATCGTGTCGCCTTCGACGGCCGAGGGTTGGCCGTTTTTCAGTGACATGCGGACGAACGGCGGTTCAACCTTGGCGATGATGCCCGGCCATGCGGCGATCACGGCATCGAGCGAGACGTCCGGCGCGATGACGCT
>DALYDP010000041.1:0-1976 GCA_031973095.1 Candidatus Peribacteraceae bacterium
ACGGGAGAAGTTTTCCCGTTCGGCGGAGCGTGGATCCAACCCAATACGTCATGGTGAGCTTGCCGAACCATGCTTTTCGCCACATCGCCCTTCGGCAAGCTCAGGGTGACGTGGCGGGTGGTGCAAAAAGTGACAAAGTCTCCCCCTCAGCCCTCCTAAGAATGGAAGAACTGAAGGGGGGTAGGGGCATTAGATCATCCACTTTTTTCTTTCTGCAGCCGCCGAAGGATGAATTTGTGTGCATTCTCACATGCGACAGAACGCACTTCTTCGACATTTCCCTTGAAATAAATATGTAATTTCTATAGTATATCTATAGTTTTCCACTATCTCATGCAAACCTCCATTTCCATCGATTCCCAGACGCGTGATCGGGCGGCAGAGCGCGCAAAGGCCGAACGGATGCCGTTGGCTGCGGTCGTTCGGATCCTGCTCACGGACTATGCCGAGGGGAACATCGATATCGGTACGCGCGTGTCGCGTGTCCTCGATGTCCAGGACATCGCCGTGGATGCATCGACACAGAAGAAGATGAGCGCCGTGGCGAAGAAATGGCGTGATAGGGTGGGGAAATGACGATCGTCATTTCACACGGCATCCGTCGGAAGGAATTCAAGCGCGGCATCATTTCGGCCGAGGAATTGCAGATCATCCGCGATGCGTATGCTGAAGGAATCATGACCCCGATCAAAGGGGAGGCCCTGCCGAAAGCATCGCGATTGGTGAAAATCTACGTAACGACCGTCGCGGGGGCTCGTCGTATCGTGTTTCTCGTCGACGTCGCGACAGGCACGGGATTCTTCCTGATGTACCGCGGGAAGAACGATCCAGCGGGCGAAAACATCTCGATCAAGAATCCTGCTTTTCGGATGTGCCTCCTGCGCTACCTGGCCTTGCTCGATGGGGATATCGAAGCGGGGAGATTCGACGCGTATCCATAGAGAACATCAAATCTTCCACCCCGCCTTCCCCTGTAACCGCCGCAGGATCCATTTCACCGTATCCATGACGACCACGGTGAGGAGGGCCGACACGACGACTTCGAGCCAGTCGTAGGGCGTGAGCGTTGCAAGGCCGAGCGCTTGGTGGAAGACGGGAACGGCGTACATGAGCGGGATCAGCGGAAGTTGTACGCCGATCGCGAGCAGCAGCCACTTGTTCGCGAAGAGTCCCTTCCATGTGGGTTGCAGCAACGAGCGGAAGACGAACGACTCGGCGAATTCGCCGAACATGAGCGTGAAGAAGGCCATGGTCATCGCGGTGTCGACGGCCCGGCCCGTGTGGAGCGCCCAGGAGTACACCGCGAGCACGCGGACCGCGGCCCAGGTCGAGCTCGCAGTCATGAGTGTCAGGAACGCCCGGTTGAACACGCTCGCGCGCGGATCGCGCGGGGAGCGCCGCATGAGGTCTTTTTCCGGCGCCTCGACCGAGAGCGCCATCGCCGGGAGGCCGTCCGTGACGAGGTTGATGTAGAGGATCTGGACCGCCGTCAGGGGAGAGGGAAGCCCGATCGCCGATGCGGCTCCTATCGCGAGGATTTCTGCGACGTTCGATGAGAGCAGGTACAGCAGGTATTTGCGGATGTTGTCGAAGATTCCGCGGCCTTCTTCCACCGCCGCGACGATCGAGGCGAAGTTATCGTCGGTCAGGGTCATCGACGCCGCTTCTTTCGATACGTCCGTGCCCGTGATGCCCATGGCGATGCCGATGTCGGCCTTCTTGAGCGCGGGCGCGTCGTTCACGCCGTCGCCGGTCATGGCCGTGATTTCGCCCAGTTCCTGCAACAATCCCACCACGCGCAATTTGTGCGACGGCGACACGCGTGCGAACACGTCGATCGCGTGGACGTCTTTGCGGAGCGTTTCGTCGTTCATGGCGTCAAGCTCGGCGCCGGTGACGACGCGCCCTTTGCGCAGGAGCCCGAGCTCGCGCGCGATGGCTTCGGCCGTCACGGGGTGGTCGCCCGTGATCATGGC
>DALYDP010000041.1:2076-7361 GCA_031973095.1 Candidatus Peribacteraceae bacterium
CGCTTGCTCTCCGACGTGAAGGCGATTTCCGACACGCGGGGCTGCGCGGCATCAAGATCGTGCTTGGCGATGCCCGCCTTGGCGGCCGCCACCACGAGCGCGCCTTCGGTCGGGTCGCCCTTCACCGTCCACGCGCCGTCTTTTTCCACGAGGTGCGCGTCGGACGACAGCGTCGCGGCCTTCAGGAGTTCCAGGAGGGTCGTCGACGGACCCACGCCTTTGCCGTCCTGTTGGAACAGTCCCTGCGGTTTGTATCCCGCTCCGGTGACGTCGTACGATCCTTCGCCCGTCACGATGCGGCGCACGGTCATTTCGTTCTTCGTGAGCGTGCCGGTTTTGTCGGTGCAAATGACGGTCGTCGATCCGAGCGTTTCCACGGTGGGGAGTTTGCGCACGAGCGCGTGGCGTTTCACCATGCGCTGCACGCCGACGGCGAGCGAGATCGTGACGACCGCGGGCAGCGCTTCGGGCACGACCGCCACGGCGAGCGCGATGCCGAAGATGACGAGCTCCACCACGTTTTCGCCGCGCGCGAGGCCGAGCGCCACGATGAACGCGATGATGCAGACGGCCGCCAGCGCGAGCATGTGGCCGATCCTATCGAGGTTTTTCTGCAGCGGGGTGGGGCCGGATTTCACGGTGCCGAGCAGGCCGGCGATCGTGCCGAATTCCGTCTTCATGCCCGTGAGCGCCACCACGGCGGTGCCGCGCCCTTGCGTGACCGACGTGCCGGCGAACACCATGTTCTTCTTATCGCCCACGGGGAGATTTTCGTCTTTCAGGACGCCGGTCGTTTTCGATACGGGCACGGATTCGCCCGTGAGGGGCGATTCGTCGACGTTCAGCTGCATCGCGGTGATCACGCGCGCGTCCGCAGGCACTTTGTCGCCCGCCTCGAGCAGCACGATGTCGCCGGGCACCAATTCTTCCGCGGGAATGTCTCGCTCTTCGCCGTCGCGCAGTACCGTCGCGACGGGTGCGGAGAGTTTTTGCAGCAATTCGATCGCGCGTTCGGCGCGGTATTCCTGCACGAAGCCAAGCAGCGCGGAGAAGAGGACGATCACGCCGATGCTGATCGCTTCGATTTCGTGGCCGAGGGAGAGCGACAACCCGGCGCCGAGCAAGAGGATGACGATGAGGACGTTTTTGAATTGGGCGAAGAGCAGTGCCAGCGGGGATGCCCCGCGGGAAGCGATGAGGACGTTGCGTCCTTCTTCCAACAGGCGCAATTCGGCCTGGGCAGTGGATAATCCTCCGTCGGGGTTCGCGTCGAGCGCGGAAATCGCTTCATCCGTCGTGAACGTGTGCCAGGGGCGTGCATGCATGGCAAAATACTACCTCGGCGAAGCCCGATGGCGAAGCCGGGTCACAGCTCCAATGTCCACTCGACGCCGTGTTCGTCTTTCACGAAGCACGTGCCGTCCATGCATGTCGAATCCGCCACGGTCGTCCAGCTGCCGCCGCCGTCGGTGCGCATGAGTATCGTTACGTTTCCGTCCGTCATCACCCCGATCCTCGCGCAGGGCGCGGAGCGGTCGACGCGGCAGGCGAGCATGTCCCGTCGTAGGGTCGGGCAGTTGTCCATCGAATACGATCGTTTCCGCGGGATCGTTTCGATGACCGACGCTGGCGCACTGCAACCCGCGAGGACGGCTGCGGCGAGGAGCGGAAGGAATATTATTCCTCTTCGCTCCGCCGTTGAAACGGCATGCCTTCGGGAAAAGTACGCATATCATGCTTGTGCCGGCTTCAGCGAGATGGATTCGTGAATGTTTTCAGGTAGCCACGACGTAAGGGCATCGATCGCGTTTTCCAATGCGAACGCCTCCATGCGTCGATCGAGATCCTTGAGTACGGTTTCCAGGGCTTCGGCATTCGGCGGGTTCGCAGCATGCGTTTCAAGGAAGCTACGAAGGTCTGCCAGTTGCTCGCCGAGCGGTTCCATGATCGTTTCGAGACGCGGTACGTCTTTGCCTGTAAAAATCTCCTCGTTGCTGAACGCGTCGTCGACCTTGGCTATGAATGACGATGTTCGCGCGAAGTCGGTGTATCCGATCTTCGCCGCCTCTACGCGGATCCATTCGAGCGATGAGAGTAGTCCTTGGATTTTTCCGATCACGTGGATGGTGAGCAGTTGCCCTTCGAACGCGTCGGGCTTTTCCGGTGTCAATGCTTCGATGTGCGCGATCAGCGCACGCGCGGGTTTCATGAGCGGTCGCAGGTCGACTTTTTCCAGATCGGGGATCGAGAGTCGCAAGTGCTCCGCGAGCGCCTTCGGTTTTTTTCGTCGCATCTCCAGGTCCAGCGCCGCGTCGCGCGCGTCGTGCCTGACGGTCAGCAACGCGTGTTCGTCGTTGCGCACGCGCGCGTGGAGGATGATGCGGTCCTCCGCGTTGTAGCCGCCGATGTGCCGGATTTCATCAAGCCGGTTGTCGATGCGGTCGAGTGCGGCCGTGATTTTTGCCATCGCCGGCGACACGTTTGGTTTGCCGGTTTTCGTGCGCTGGTTGGGCGCGTCCGCGAGGAACGCCCGCGCTTCGGTTTTTTCCGTCGCTTGTGCGTTCGCCAGCATGTCGGTGCTCCGCGCGATGATGCGTTCCGCCTGCGACCACAGGTGTGCCTTCAGTTCGTCCGACGCTCCGCGCCGGTATTCGCGGTCGAGCTTGCCGCGGATCGCGTCGAGTTCGCGTTGGCACCGCGCGAGGTCGTCGATTTCCCGATCGTACGCGGATGATGCGTGGAACGTTTTACGCAGCGCGTCGTACGATCCGTCGGCGAAGATCTGCGCCTGCATGCTCTCGCGGTCATCGGTTTTCCCCCGTGTGTAGAGGATCGCGCCCACGGCCTTCTCGCCGACGGGCACTGCGCCAGGGTTCCGCTTGAGACTTTCTGCCGACGATGCGTTGATGCGTTGCACGCGCAGTTGTCCGTCGGCGATCGGCATCGCGTCTTCGAACATCGCTTTTACGCTCGGGATCACGTCGTTCTTCGCGATCAGATGCGCGACCTGGTCGCCGTTCAATCCTTGCAGTTCGCCGTTCGTGATGAAGCCCGCCTTCACGACGAGCGAGCCGGAAATATTCTCCGGACTCACGATGAATCCGGTAAGGGGGAGTGTGTCCAAGTCGACGTTCGGGTCTCGTGGAACCACGCGCTGGTCCTTCGGCGTGAACAGGCGCTGGAACCGTTCTCCGCGCGTGTTCTTCATGATGCGCCGCAGCTCCTTGTCGTTAGCGGCGGGGCGGAAGTCGAGGTTCCAATCAGCTTCTCCTTCGCCGTATTCGGCGCGTTGGTCACCGCCGCGTTGCATGTGCCGCAAGGCGACGATTTCGGTGAGGAGGATTCTCGCGCGTTCCGTGACGTCGGTCACGCACTTCGGCGCTTCGGCGGCGAGGCGTTCCTCGCGTTCGCGGATCAAAGTATCGATGGGGGGTACGTTGAGTGTCATGGGAAAGGAGGGAAAGTGTGAAGAATGACTACGGAAAAGCGCCGCGTCAGTCGGGCGGCGGGTGGTAGGCACTGCGGTCGGTCGCTTCAAGGTGGGGTGCCTCGGTGCGGGCCGTTGGGGGGAACCTGTGCTGGCGTTTAGCCGGCGTCAACGGAGGGGGAAGGATGGTCCCGCGAATATTCGCACGTGGAAAAACGTCCGGTACTGCAGTTGGTCGCTTCAAGGTGGCGTGCCTCGGTGCGGACTGTGATGAGCCTCTCGGTCTTTGATACAACAAACCCCACTATCAGCTAGTATTCAGAAAAAAATTCCGTTGTCAAAAGAATGATGAGATTATCGCAGCGTGTAGCGAGTGCGATCTTATATTGTCATATATTTATAGTATGTCATAAAAATAATAAATGTAAGATACGAAACAACATTCTTTTGTCTGTATCAATATGGTGAGACTGCCGGGAAGTGCGGATTTCCCCTATACTTAGAGGATTTCCATGCACACACATACGCACATGTTCACCGCTCGGGTATTGCTGCTTCTCGTAGGGCTCTGCGTTGTCACGTCCGCCACGCTCACGGTGCGCGGTCAGTTGGTCCAGCTGGATGACGGATCGATCGTTGATGCTGATTCCATTGCTTCATCGGATTCGTCCGCGTCGTCGGACGACGTCATGACATCCGAGGATATTTCATCAGATTATTCTTCCGCTGATTCGGCCGCATCGTCGCTCGTGTCGTCCACTTCGTCTTCATTCGAATCGCGGTTCGCTTCATTGGGTGAATCCGTGTCGTCCGAGTCGACGGGCGCTTCGAGTAAATCTTCTACGGAGGAATCCGAAGAATCGTCGAGCTTTTCGAGTCACTCTTCCATGGGTGTAACGGAAGAATCGTCGAGCGCTTCGAGTGGGTTTTCCGTGGAGGCATGGGAACAGTCGTCGAGCGAAATATCGTCGTTTCGGTCCAAATCGTCGTCGGAGGAAACGGCATCATCCGCCCAATCGTCTCCCGCGCCGGTTCTTGCAATCGAAGCGGAGCTTCTCGCGGACGCGGTTGCCGGGCAGCCGTCGAACGTTTCGCCTGCATTCTTCGTGAAGTCCCATCACTCGATCAGGGGTGCGGATGATCTTCTTGAGCGGATGAGTGTCACAATGTCCGATACCGACGACCGCGTGATTCCCGTCGATGTTCGGGTCAGTGAAATGCACGGAGGGTATCGTGTTTCGGTCGATCCGCCGTCGATCATCGTGCCCGGGCAGTACGCGTTGCATGCCACGCTTGATCCCAGTCGCGACGACGTGCGCAAGGGCGCCGACGCTGAGGCTGTGACGCTCCTCGACGAAACGGTCTCGTGGGGAATGATCGCTTTCAACATCGACAAATCCCATTACGTTCAAGGCGACTCGGCAACGTTGACCATCGCACCGCTTGTGCATACCTCGTCACCCGCGTGCGTCGACGACGCATTCGTCCGGGTTGGCGCTTCATCGAAGGAGCAGATGCCTTCGTGCGAAGGTCCAATCCGCGTGGAGCTCTCCCTTGACGATACGGATCGGCCTTTCGCGCTCGATATCTCCGCAGAGAGCGCTTCCTGGTTGGTTTCCGATGCGCTCCCCATGAACGACGATCCGTCGGTCTTGGACGTACGGCGCATCGGTGCCGCGACCGTCGTCCTGGGCAGGATCGAAACGATGGATATCTCGGTGACTGCCGCGCGAGGATTCCGCGGAGCCGTGACCGAGGTCGTCCCTCCGGGATTCGACGTAAGCGACGTTCGTCCGTCCGCGACCGTCGATGATCGCGGCGACGCCGGAACGTTCATCACATGGAATGGCTCGTGGGA
>DALYDP010000042.1:0-7293 GCA_031973095.1 Candidatus Peribacteraceae bacterium
GCGGTGCCGGCGACGAACGACGTTTTCAGTCCCTTCACCTGTACGTACGACGACGAGGAGGCGGCGGCGATGGCGGCCGGGGAGAGCAAGATGAATGCAACGAGCGCCACGGAGGTGAGCGATGCGGGGAGACGCATGGAGGGGAGGGAAGTAGCCTCAGCGTGACAGCATTCCGCACCGCGCGCCAGCCGGAGGGTATTGCTAGAACGAAAAGCGGCTGGGGCGACCCCATGCCAAGCGGTATGCTGCGCCTATGCGTTATCCGCCCATGCCCTTCCCCGTTTTGGACACGGAAACGACGGGCTTCCTCCCGCGCGTCCATCACGTGGTGGAATTGACGTGCGAACGGTACGGGGGGGCGCTGTGGCCGCGACGTTCGAAGCGCTGACGAAGGCGCCCGACGAGCTGCTGCCGCACGTGAAAGCATGCAATAATCGCGTGAATCGCCCTCATCACGGTCGTGTTCGCCGCGGTAAGCGCTTACTCAGCTTTGGCGCATTTGCACTGGCGCGACAACCGCCACGCACCGAACAAGTAACCGTACAGCCCGTACGCGATGGTCGGCACGATCACGTACCCCAGCAGCATGATGATCTCCGAGTGCATGAACGGCATCAGTGCGGACACGGCGACCAACAACACCGGTAACGTGAGAATATAGAGTCCGATGAGCAGGAGGATCGTTGCATCAAGATCTCCGGCCATCATGAAGTAGCAATACGCGTCGGGCAGCACCCGATTCGACTGCTCCGACACAAAACTCGCACCGCAGAGCGGGAGCGAGGCCGCCACGATCCCGATGGCCAATCCGAAGACCGCGCCTGCGATGAGGCTATTGCGTTCGGTCGGATGGAGGCCCCACATGCATTGATTCTACTCCTTATACGGAAGCGACGCTATGATCCCGGTATGACCCGTTTCCCGCCCATGCCCTTCGCCGTTTTGGACACGGAAACGACGGGCTTCCTCCCGCGCGTCCATCACGTGGTGGAATTGGCGTGCGAACGGTATGAGGGGGGCGCTGTGGCCGCGACGTTCGAAGCGCTGACGAAAGCACCGGACGAGCTTCCGCCGCACGTGCAGGTGCTCACGCGCATTTACCCGGCCATGCTCGAAGGAAAGCCGCCGATCGCGGACGTGGCGGAAGCATTCACGAACACCCTCGGCGCCGACACGCTGCTCGTGGGCCAAAACCTGCAATTCGACTTGGGAATGCTGAAAGGCGAAGGCATCGACCTCACGGGGCGCCCGTGGGTCGACACGTCGCTGCTTGCGGCGCTCGCGTTCCCGGAACTCAAAAGCTACTCGCTGCAATACCTGAGCAACGCGCTCGGACTGCCGCACGAACCGCAACACCGCGCGCTCGGCGACGTGCGCGCCACCGCCGCGCTGCTCGGGGCCGTGTGGGAACGCCTGTGCGAACTGCCAGCGGCGAACATCGCAGAAGCCAAAGAAGTCATGTCGCGCTCAAGCGACGGCTACCGCATGTTCTTCGAAGCACTGCCCGCGGAAGGCGGCAAAGGCGAATGGCTGGCGAACGCCCGCACCCGGACGCCGTCGAAAGGATCCGCCCCCGCCGCGCTCCCCGCCGCGGCGCCGGGAACCATCACGCTGTTGGAGGAACCGATCGACCACGCGTTCGTGCCGTCGCTCATCGCTGGCGCAGCGAAAGACGGCGTGCCCACCTGGGTGGCGGTGAAGAACCTCGACAACGCACTCAAGCGCCATGAAATGCCCGACGGCGTAACGGTGATCTATCCGCCGTCGCTACTGCTCGACGAAGCCGCCGCGAAACGCCTGCGCGAACAACCCTCGTTCCTTCCCGAAGAAGCGACGCTCGCGCTCAAGATCTCGTGGTTCATGCCGCGCGTCCGCGCCGACCTGGCGTTGCACGCGGGCGAGCGCGACACGTGGAACGGCAAACTGGCAGCAACATCGGATTATCCGGCGTACGCGGAGCAGCATTCGTCGAAAGCGCCGGTGCACATACTCGACCACCGACAGCTCCTCGAATTCCTCGCGACCCCCAACCGCGAACGCGACCTCATGCCATCCGGTTGCCGCGTGATCGTCGACGACGCATCGATGCTGGAAGACACCGCGACCAAAGCTTTCGGCTCGTGGGTGGCCCTCGATGACCTGCGCGCAGCCTCGCAGGGCGACGACACGCTCACGCGCATCGCGGACAACGCGGCGCTCTGGGCGGAATTGGTAAAGGCGGGGATGGACCAATACATGCTCTCGCCCAAAGATTTCGACCGCCCCGAAACGAAGGGCTTGAAAGGTCTCGTGGAAGAAGCGCTGGCCGGAAACGATCTGGCACCGCGCGTGCGGTACTTGCTGGCGCAGCTCAAAGCATTCCTCGCTCCGTCGACGGATATCCCGATGCTCACGTGGATCGAAACCCGCGCGCAGAGCGGCAGCGTGAACCTGACGAGCGCACCCGAGCGCGTGGACCTGCTCCTCAAAAAACTCCTCTTCGACCCCTACGCCACGATCCTCCTCGTGCCCCCGGGGATGCAGGGAACACTGCCAGCGGTGCTCCCGGACGGATACCCGCGCGCGCTCACGGCGACGGACCCCGAAACGCTCAAGACGTACCCGGTTTCATTCCCGGACGACACGCTCGAACGCCTCTTGGAAAACCCGCCGGCAGGGAAAACAATCGCGCTCGTCGGCAGCAAGCGCGTGATCGAGAACGCGTTCGTGAAACACACGGTCCGCCTGGAAGAAAAAGACGTGACGCTCATCTGCCAGGGCATGTCGGGCGGGCAGGGACGCATGGAAAGCGATTTCCTCGCGGCGGAAGGCACCGTCGTCTGGATGCTTACGCCGTGGATGTACGAAGGCATCGACCTTCCGGAGCATTCCGCCGATCACCTGGTGATCGAAAGCGTGCCGTTCGACCACCCCGGCCAACCGGTCTTCGCGCGCCGCAAGGACATGTTCCAGAACGGCTTCGAACACTACGCCCTCGTGCGGTTGCTGCACCGCTTGTTCCGCCTGCTCCGCGCGTTCGGGCGCCATGCCGCGCCGGGGGCCGACGTCGCCGTGCTCGACCAACGCATGAAGGAAAAATCGTACGGCGAAAAAGTCCGCTCGTACCTCCAAACATTCGCCACGTCACCCGCCCCCGCGTTCACCGTGAAGCCCGTTGGTCCGAAGTCCGCGCAACCCAAGAAGCCGCGCGCCAAGAAAGACGACGGACCGCAGCAGGCGTTGCCGCTGTAAGAACACGCTTCCTCGTCATGGTTCGCGGTTTTTCTTGCGACAAGAAACACCTCAGCATGACAACGAATACCATGTGCAAGCGCGTCATTTGTCATGGTGAGGTGCGAACGGCGCACCACAAACCACGAACCATGACCGGCGCGACTATTGCGCGGAGACGAACATCGGCTCGCAGAGAATCCCCTTATCTTCGCCCCAGTCGTTGCAGCCCGGCGGCGTCTGGCACTGCGTGGCTTTGCCGTCCGCATAGAGAATATATCGCGGCTCATCGTCATCGCACTGCACGGCGCACGCATGAGGCTCCAGCCAGCCGCTGTATGCGTACTCGACGGGAATAGGCTCGCCGATGCAGGAGTCTGCGGGAGGAACCGGCGGGGCAACGGGCGGGCTAGGCTGGGGCATCACCGCTTGGACCACGACAATGCCGAGCATGAGCCCGCAAGCAACGCCTACGATCTTTGGGAGGGTGATCTCCATGAAGAGATCATAACGCCGTTCCGCCGCTTAGTCAGCGCCTTTTCGCCCGATGACGACCATGAGGGTTCTCCAGAGGATCCATAGATCCATGCGCAGAGACCACTCCTCGATGTACTGGAGGTCGAGCGCCACTTCCTGGTCGAACGTAAGATCGGACCGGCCCGAGACCTGTGCCAAACCCGTGACGCCAGGGCGCACGGCGAACACGCGGCGTTGGTAGCTCGTGTAGAGCGACACTTCCTGAGGCAAGTGCGGTCGCGGTCCGACGAGCGACATATGGCCGGCGAGAACGTTGAACAGTTGCGGCAATTCGTCGAGCGACCATTTCCTGATGAACCTGCCGACCTTCGTTACGCGCGGGTCATGCTTGGCTTTGAAGAGCGGGCCGTCCGCACGGTGGTTAAGCGCCATCACTTCGGCGAGGCGCCGTTCGGCGTCTTTCACCATCGAACGGAACTTCACCACCGGCACGGGCTTTTCGCCGAGCTCGCCCACGCGACGGCTGACGTAGAAGATCGGGAAGCCGCCGTCGAACAACACGGCGATCGCGACGAGGATCAGTAGAGGGGAGAGGACGACGATGAGAAGCACGCTGCAGACGACGTCGAACGCACGCTTTATCACGCGTCCCCAGCCATCGAGCGGAGTGGGCCGGAAGCGCAGCGTGGGCAGGAGCCCCATGCGCTCGATCACGAGCAGGTGCGGCACGTCGGCGAACACGGGCGGAAAGAACCCATACCCCACGTGGGTGCTGCGGCAATGTTCGATAAGCGCGATCGTGGCCTCGCTCTCGGGATCCGGATCGGTCTGGAGCACGAGGTCGAGACGGTTCGGGTACGCCGACTGCATGGCGGCCATGTCGCGCACGTGGCCGAGGTAGCGATACCGCACGTCATGCTGCAGCGTATGCACGGCGGGCTCCGAGGGCGGGTGCCTGCCGTACGTGACGACGCTCCGGACGCCCACGCCCAAGCGAAGCAACTCGCGCTGGAGAAGCATCAGGAGCCCGCGCGCGGAGATGACGAAAAGGGCAAGCCCACCCGTGGCGTACACGAGAAGGAGGCGGGAGTAGAAGAGCTCCTGACGAACGAGGAAGTACCAACCGATGACCGCGACGATCCACACCAGCGACGCGAGCAACAGGCGTCCGATCTCGCTCCAAGCGCTACGCGTGACCTGCAGGGCATAGAGACCGAGCAACATGGAAATGACGACGTAGAGAACCGCGCCGGGAAACGCGAACGATTCGGCGTACACCACGGACGAAGGCAGGGTCGAGGCGGCGTCCTTGATGGATACCCATGGCAACAAGTTGACGTTGTTGAAGCGCAGCTGGTACGCGATGAAAAACGCCAGCAAGGCGCAGAGCGCATCGAGAGGCACCCGCATCACGCCGAAGAGGATCTCTGACCGTTTCATGGGACGGACAGAGTATACCCCCGACCCGGCCGGACGAAGACCCGCGGCGGTTATTTCGTGGCGTACACGCTTACGCGATCACCGTCGGTCCGGATGAACCGGGCGTTCCGGAGCGTAGCGTGGGAAAGCTTTTCGCCGTCCACATAGGCATTCCAACGCTGCCCGTCATGCGCGCGATACGCGATGCCATCGTCGCCGACGGGAAGGAAACCGTGCGTATCCGCGTACGGGAAATCGAACGTGAACTTCTCACCCACGACGTCGCCGTCGCGCACGACGTAGAACGCCTGCGTGTCGTCGTCGAACGCGGCGCGGACCGCGTAGCCGTTATCGGGATAACCAAGCAGCAGCTCCACGTTGGCCACGCCTTCGGGCAGGAGATCCGCCGCGGAACGGTCGCGCTGCAACCGCACCACCGTGCCGCCCGCCGAACGCACGTACGACAGGTGCCACACGCGGCCCGCTGGATCGATATCGACGTACGCCCCGGCGCCGTTACCCGTGACCATCGAACGGCTGTTGCGGAAAAGTGCGTATCCGCGCGGGGCCTTGGTGAAGAAATACACGTCGCCCGACGCCGACACGGCGAAGTTCTTCGGGTTCTCGACACCCCTGACGCTTACCCTGCGACCGTCGCGGTACATGCGCGTAAATCCGCGCTCAAAGACCGTGTACGCGATCGTGCCACCCGCTCGGCGGAGATACTGAATGGCGCCAGGGTGCTTGTAGAGCGTCATTTTCCTGTCTTTGGCGATGTCGTACGACTGCACACTGCCGCCCTCGGGGAACGTAAGCAGGCCGCCGTGCTCGTGCACGCTCGTGGCGTTCGTGAACTGAAACAGCCCGGACGACACGTTCTTGTTGTTCACGTACAACTCCGTGCCGCGCACGGCAAAAATCAAATCGCCGCTCGCCGTCATGCGGAACACCGCAGGCTCCTGGAGATCGACGAGTGATTCCGTGGTGCCGCGCGCCATGCGCCGTCCGTTACGGTACACCGAATACTCGCCCTTCTGGCTGGAGGCGAAATAAAACCCGACGTTCGTGCCCGACGCATCGGTCGTGATGCCCCGGAGATCCGCAACTTTCTCGGGAATGCGGTACTGGTCAATCATCTTCGCCACGTCGAACCACTCGACGTCGTATGCAGGCTCCGACCCGGTTTCGATCACCGCCGCCTCCTCGGAGGCGGGCACGATATACTCCAAGGCACCCGTACCCGTATCGATGAACTGTGCATGGACCGAGGGAGCAAGGAAGAGTGCAGGAAGAAGAGCGAGGAACACGCGCATGCAACGATGCTACCCATCGCATGCCAAAAAAGCACTTTCGCGCTTTCGTAGTCGTGCCGTTCCATACAAGGGTAATCACGGACAATAACTCTCCGGGTTTTCTTCCGGGAACCATCTTTCCGGAGCGAAGTCGCCCGATCGGCAACGTTGCCTTTGCGATACAAAAAAGCACCCTCATGGGTGCCTCTTTGTCCTGCCCTTCTGTACGCCGGGTTTTGTCTAGGACGGAAACCGTCCCGAGATGACCATCTCTCTGGGGTGGCGATCGCTCGACCACCTCGATGCGGAGGGGTGCGCGGGGCGACGGAACCATCGCCGGTTCCGCGAACCCAAATCCTCCTTGCTTCACCATGAGTTTGCCCGACTTCGCCTGCGGGCTACGCCGGGGCAAGCCCGACATTCCGTATACGAAGCCCCTCGGTTCCCGAGGCGTTTCACCCCCATTGGTCCCTCCAGAGGAGAGTGGACGGGGTTCGTCTCTGTGGCACTGGTCCTCACGCACTCTTACCGGATATGCAGTACGTGGACGGCCGTTAGCCGCATGGCGTTCCATTGAAGCCCGGACGTTCCTCCCGCGGGCACGAAGCCCGGGGCGGTCATCCAAAGAGCAGGATATTCAGTATGGCATAAAACGGCTTTCTCTTCAAGAAACAGCCGACTTTCTGTATACTAAAGAAAGATGCCGCTTTAGCTCAGCTGGTAGAGCAACTCACTTGTAATGAGTAGGTCGCCGGTTCGAATCCGGCAAGCGGCTCCACTTCCGGTCATGCACGCTGCCGGAGGCAGCCTGGAAAACAACTCCTGCCGCGCAGCGGCAACTCAGCAAGCGTTCGATTTTGGGTGTCTGCATTTTTAGAAGAGTGTGGGGAGCTTG
>DALYDP010000043.1:0-5494 GCA_031973095.1 Candidatus Peribacteraceae bacterium
GATTTGCTGAATCTCGTTTGTATACATAATAAGAATGCGTTGTTGACAATCATAAAAATTGCTTTAAAGTAGCTTATCCTGCTTCTTGGAACCACCACTCGTTTCGTTCTCTGTATTGCCCCACGACTGTGGATAACAGTCCAGGCGAACCACCGGAATATCTTTTAGTCCTGTCAATGTTCTGGTAAAACGAGGGTTGTTCTTCCTTCCCGACCTTATGGCTGACCTCTCCGCCTCCACATCTGCGCTACAGACCGCCCAAAATACGAAGGTTGCAATCAACCTTCAGTCATTGCTGGATGATCTGTTCATGGTTCTTACGGAGAAAGAGGCGATGGTGATCCGCCGCCGTTTCGCGTTGCAGGGTCAACCCAAGCAGACGCTCGAGAAGATCGGTAAGCATTTCAAGGTTACCCGCGAGCGCATCCGCCAGATCGAAGGCATCGCACTCAGCAAGCTCCGCCGTACGGTCCGCACCACGAAGCTCAACGAAGTGAACGAACTCGCCAAGAGCATCCTGCGCGTCAACGGCGGACTCATGCGCGAGGACGATCTCATTTCCCAGGTCCTTAAGCGCATGCCGAACTCCACGGAGCTCGACGGCGCCGTGCTTCGCCTCTCTTACTCCATCGACAGCGAGATGAATTCGTCCGGCCACTCCGGCACGTTCGTCCCCTTCTGGCGGCTTGAGAGCCTGGCGATGGAAGACGTGTCGCTCATCGTCGATCACATCGTGAAGATCTTGAAGAAGCGCAAGACGTGTATGCGCAAGGATGAGCTTATTTCCGCCGTTCAGGGGCTCAACCTCTTCAAGGACCGCATCCCCTCGAAGGAACTCATCTCGTCGTCGCTTACGATCGATGAGCGTCTCCGCGAGATCGACGACGGTTGGGGTCTCACCGAATGGCGCTTCGTCCGCCCGCGCTCCATCCGCGACAAAGTTGAGATCATCCTCCGCAAGGCCGGCACGCCGCTTCACTTCATGGAGATCGCCAACCGCATCCGTGAAGCACGCTTCGATCACAAGAACGTCACGGTCCAGGCCGTTCACAACGAACTCATCCGCTACCCGCAGTTCGTCCTCGTGGGTCGCGGTCTCTACGCCCTCCGCGAATGGGGCTATGAGCCGGGCACGGTGGCCGATGTCATCGAGTCCATCCTCATCGAGAAGGGCCCTCTGTCCAAGAAGGAGATCATCGCCGAAGTCGCCAAGCAGCGCACGGTGAAGGTCGGCACCATCTCGCTCAACCTCCAGAAGATGCCGTACTTCGTCCGCGTGGGTCGCGCCGTGTATGCGTTCGACGCAGCGAAGAAGAAATAATATTCCCATTCATCGCATTCAAAAAGCCGGCACTCGCCGGCTTTTTCATGGTTGACCCCGCCGCTTCGCGCGGACCACAATGGGCGCATGTATTCACGCACCGCACAGATCATCGCCACCATCGTCGTCCTGCTCGTCGCAGGCATCGTCGCATGGTCTCTCTTCTCGGGCCCGGGCGCTCCGCGTCAGATTCCGCAAGGTACGCAAACGCTGACCGGCACGCTCATCCCCGCTGAATTGTCGCTCACCCGTCGCGGTACGCACGTCTTGAAAGTCGACGGCGAAGACGTGGCGTACGCTGAGAGCGCGAGCGTGAATTTGCGCACCTATGAGCTGACGGAAGTGGGCGTCACCGGCTCCTTTCACCTCAATACCGACCCTTCCGATCTCCCCGTGTTCATCGTCACGTCGCTCCGCACGGTCGAGATTCCGGCGGTGACGGTCGAAGCGCCGTCGGTGGGTTTGTCGCTTCGCGTGCCCAAGGAGTGGATCATGCAGACATTCGACGACGGCGTGGCGTTCGCCCTGACCGGTTCGACGACTCCCCTGCTTCGCGTTGCTAGGTCATCGCTCACGCGCCTGCCGCAGGGTACGAACTTCTTCGTCGGCGGTTATGACGCCGTGCGCGTCGATGGTGAGCATGGCACGCAGGTTGTGCACCTACAGGCCGGCCGAGGTATCGTCACCTTCACGTGGACCTCCGGCGATGCAGATCGGGATGCGGCGTTCGCGCAGTTGCTCCGTACCGCCGTGGTGCGCTCGGCGCCGTCATCGTCGCAAAAGACGGTCACGGACGGCTTCCTCAACCTGTCGTCGTCTCCCGCCGCCGGGTCCGCCGCGTCGTACGCCGGTCCTCGACCGTGCGGCGGTCCCGCTGGCATTCTCTGCCCCGCGGGCACGTATTGCGCGGTGAATTCGCCCGATGGCGTGGGCACGTGCACAGCTCTCTGAGATTGACTTGTACGGTAAGCGGAACAATCTCATCCCGGCACCCGTTGTCGTTGAAGATGACGATTAAGGGTGTACGATGATACACCACAACATCCGTGCCGCGGCGCAATGGAACCTGCTTGATCGCTCCCCCAAGGGGTGACAGATTGGGTGTACGTTCATGCACCTCGCAGGAGCGGTTTCACTCCCCCATTCCACCCCAGTACTATGAGCAAGAGTTCTTCCCCCTCCGCAGTCATGGACGCACCCAACATCGATACCCCGAAAGCCAAAGGATCCGCTGCCAAGAAGGCCGACGCGCTCGGTGCGGCGAAACTCGCGGCCATCCAGAACGCTCTCGCGCAGATCAAAAAACAGTACGGTGACGGCGCCATCATGGAGATGAGCGATGCCTCCGCCACGCAGATCGCGCGTTTCCCGTCCGGTAGCTTGTCTCTCGATCTCGCACTCGGTGGCGGGTTCCCGGTCGGCCGCATTATCGAGATCTACGGCCCGGAGAGCTCGGGCAAGACGACCCTTTCGCTCCATGCCATCGCCGAAATCCAGAAGCGCGGCGGCAAGGCGGCGTTCATCGACGCCGAGCACGCCCTCGACACCAGCTACGCAAAGAAGATCGGCGTGGATGTCGATAATCTTCTCGTGGCCCAGCCGGATGACGGCGAACAGGCCCTCGAGATCTGCGAAACGCTCGTGCGCTCCGGCGGTATCGACATCATCGTCATCGACTCCGTGGCCGCCCTTACGCCTCGAGCGGAAATCGAAGGCACCATGGGAGACTCGCACATGGGTTTGCAGGCGCGCCTCATGAGCCAGGCTCTCCGCAAATTGACGGCCATCGTGAGCAAGACGAATTGTTCCGTCATTTTCCTCAACCAGCTACGCATGAAGATCGGCGTGATGTTCGGCAACCCCGAAACGACCGCTGGCGGCAATGCGCTCAAGTTCTACTGTTCCGTGCGTTTGGATATTCGCCGTATCGAGAAGATTGTCGAGAAAGCGGTCGCGGGTGCCACGGACGGCGACGCGCAGGAGATCATCGGCAACCGTACGCGCGTGAAGGTGGTGAAGAACAAAGTCGCCCCGCCCTTCCGTCAGGCCGAATTCGACATTCTCTACGCCCGCGGCATTTCCAAGGAGGCCGATATCCTCGATCTCGGCGTGAAGTACGGCTTCATCGAGAAGTCCGGCGCGTACTTCCGCCGCGGCGACGATACGCTCGGCCAAGGTCGTGAACAGGCCAAGGCGTTCCTCAAGGAGAATCCCGAGACCGCCAAGGAGCTGGAAGACCTGATCATCGCCCGCGGAGCGCAAGACGCGTCCATGTGATCCCCGCTTCATTCGATCATTCACACGGCCCGCAGGACTTCGCGTCGCGGGCCGCTTTGCGTTCTCCACACGTTTTCCACATAAAATCCCCTTTTATTTCTGGGATGTCTAATAAGTGCATGTATGTAAAGCAATTAAAATTGTTTGTATCAAATATTGCAGATAAAGTTCCGTTCCTTAGTTTAAATTCTAATTATGGCAATCTTTCCGGACACATTGCCGCATGCGAAAGACGCGGAAAGAACGGTGTTGGGTGCGTTGATAATGGATCCAGAAGCTATTTATAAAGTTTCCGATTTGTTAAAAGCAGAAGATTTTTATGATCCAGTAAACAGAGATATTTATCAGGCTATTACGGATTTATATTCACAACACCAACCAATTGACTTCATTACTATTTCAAACAAGTTAAATGATAACAAGAAGTTAGATTTAGTTGGGGGAAGTGCATATTTGGCTGAGCTGGGATCTTCCGTCCCTACTTCGTCGCATATTTTCCAATACGGGAAAATTGTTTTTGAAAAGTCAGTGAACAGAAGGCTAATTGATGCAGGTAGAAAAATCGCAGGGCTTGGAATGGATACAAACACGCCAGTAGCTGAATTGCTTGATGCGGCTGAAAAAGAAATATTTAAAGTTACAAATCAAACGATTAAAGAACAGTTCGTTCATATTCGAGAGATTTTGGATGATAGATACGAAAAATTTGCTGAACTACATGCTTCACCTGATAAGGATGGAATTAAAGGTGTTCCGACAGGTTATTACGGACTCGACGCAAAACTTTCAGGTTTACAGCCGAGCGATCTGGTCATTCTCGCCGCCCGCCCGTCGATGGGTAAGACGAGTTTGGCCCTCAACATGGCCGTGAACGCCGCGGTTCGCCACCGCAAAACTGTCGGTATCTTCTCTCTTGAAATGAGTAAGGAGCAGCTTGTGGACCGATTGTTCGCCTCGATGCTCGGCGTCGACTCGTGGAAGCTCCAGCGCGGCAAGCTCGATGACAGCGACTTCCAGAACATGGGCCCGATCATGGACGACCTCGCGAAGGCGAATATCTTCATCGACGACTCCTCGGCGTCCTCGATGGCGGAATTCCGCACGAAGGCGCGCCGCCTGCAGATGGAGCACGGCCTCGACATGATCGTCATCGATTACTTGCAGCTCATGAGCACAGGCAATAGTAGTTATGCCGGCAACCGCGTGCAGGAAATCTCCGAAATTTCACGCACTATTAAACAAGTTGCTCGTGAACTCCGTATTCCGATCGTGGCCCTTTCGCAGCTTTCCCGCGCGGTGGAAGCCCGCCCCGACAAGTCGCCCCAGCTCTCCGACCTCCGCGAATCCGGCTCCATCGAACAGGACGCCGACGTGGTGATGATGATGTACCGCGACGATTACTACAACGAGGACAGTGACCGCGCGGGCATCACGGACATTTTCATCCGCAAGCACCGCAACGGCCCCATCGGGCGCGTGGAACTGATGTTCAAGAAGGAGCAGATGCGCTTCTATGATGTTGATAGAGCGCATTCTTCGCGCGATGACGACGAGTAATCCGGCTTCGTCTGCGGACTTCGCCGAGACGCGCCCGTGGCAAGCTCGTGGTGACGGCGGGTTCGCCCGGGGGTAGTATTTTCGCCATATGATGCCCACCGCCATCCGCCCCTTCCTGTCCCTTCCGGAAATCTTGGGGTACAGCCTTTTCGCGTTCGTTTCCGTCTTGGTGATCACTCCGTGGTTCGTGGACTTCCTGAAGCGCAACAAAGTCGGCAAGCAGTTGCGCGTCGAAACCATCGACGGCAAAGACCCGACGATCTTCCGTCAATTCCATCAAGCGAAGTTCGGCACGCCGACCATGGGCGGCATCCTCATCTGGGGCGGCATCCTCCTCAC
>DALYDP010000043.1:5594-7028 GCA_031973095.1 Candidatus Peribacteraceae bacterium
TTCACGCTGCTCCTGCTCTCGCTCGTGGCGGCGCTGTGGTTCCACCTCAAGCTCGGCTACGAAACGATCCACGTCCCCGTGCTCGGCGATTACTCCGTCGGCTGGTGGTACGTGCCGCTCTTCATGTTCATCTTCATCGGCACGGTGAACGCGGTAAACTTCACCGACGGCCTCGACGGCCTCGCGGGCGGCCTCCTGGCGATCGCATTCGGTTCGTTCGCGGTCATCGCCTACGTGGCCGAACTCTACGTCCTGGCGGGCTTCTGTGCGGTATGCGTGGGCGCCATCGCGGGCTTCCTCTGGAATAACGTCCCGCCCGCCCTATTCTTCATGGGTGATACGGGCGCGCTCGCGCTCGGCGGCGTTCTGGCGGTCATCGCCATGATGATCGAGCAGCCGCTCGTGCTCCCGCTCGTCGGCTTCATCTTCGTCATCGAAATGCTCTCCGTGATCATCCAGCTCACGAGCAAGAAGCTTCGCGGCGGCAAGAAAGTCTTTCTCTCCGCTCCTATTCATCATCACTTCGAGGCGCTCGGATGGGGGGAAAGCAAAGTGACGATGAGGATGTGGATTGTGGGAGGGATTATGGCGTTGTTGGGAGTGATTGTTTCGGGACTCTAGTATGGCATTCAACCCTCAAGGCATTTTCGAGGTTCACCTTGCCGTAAAAAATAGGCACGTATCTACGGATTTTTATATGCGTGTGTTGGGATGTGAATTGGCGACGCATATTGATCGACGCGACATTACTTTTTTGTGGATGAATGGCTACGGGTCAACGATGATCGGTTTATGGGGGCCGGAATGTCCCGATCCCCCGATCGAACGCTCTATCTCACATATAGCTTTTCGCCTGTCTGCGAAGGAGGTTGAAAATGCTCCTGCGAAACTTCGAGAATTGGGAGTTCAATCTCTTGGATTTAATGCAGAGCCAGTTGATGAGGCCATCGTACTTGCATGGATGCCAGCCGTGTCCGTGTATTTCAAGGATCCGGATGGGCATTCGCTGGAATTTATTAGCATGCTTTCTGAAGCTTCACGTCCTGATTTGGATATTGTGAAACTGAGCGAGTGGAAAAATAAATAAACCGCGAGCTTGCCAAGCGGATCACGCGAAGTGGATAGCCTGCGGCGCGGTACTTTTGCAGCGCCAAAAGGTACTGAGCAATTCACTCATAGGCACTTGGATGCGAGTTATGAAAATGTTTTTCGTCGGGGGCTTGGGAACCTTGTCCGGTTCCCTCAGCCCCCGACACCCCGTCACCCTCCTGACGAACCGTGGTGTGGGTAATTGGAGCCTATGTGGCTGTGCTGGCTCGCGTGTCGCCGATAAGTAGGCCATGAAGAATATCTTCTTGGAGTAACGAACTACGGCGCACGAACGCATTCTTCCCGTTCCGTGGCGCGGGCGCCGCAGCCGAGGGGGTGAAGGGG
>DALYDP010000044.1:0-6511 GCA_031973095.1 Candidatus Peribacteraceae bacterium
ACGACCCGAACGAAGGCGACGATCCGGCCTGCGCCGACCGCATCGACAACGATGCCGACGGCTTGATCGACTTCCCCTTCGATCCGGGCTGCTCCTCACTGACGGATACGGATGAGTTCAACCAAATCCAGACGGTCGACCTGACGATCCAAAAGGCGGGCCCTGCCTCGGTCGTCCGCGGCCAGACGCTCTTCTACTCGATCCTCGTCGGCAATTCCGGCACGACGCAAGCCACGAACGTGGTCGTCTCCGACACGGTCCCGACGGGACTCGTGTACAACGATGCGCTCAGCTACGGCCCCTGCAACCTCTCCGGAAACGTCGTGTCCTGCCCGCTCGGCGCGCTCTCCGCGAACCAGTTCGGCTCGTTCACCATCGCGTTCGACACCCCGGCCATCGCGAACTGCACGAACGCGGTCAACGTCGTGAACACGGCGACGATCTCGTCCACGCAGGCCGACTCCAACCAGTCCAACAACACCGCATCCACGCAGGGTTCGCCCACGCGCATCGACTGCCCGGTCATTCCCCAATGCCAGGATGGCATCGACAACGACGGCGACGGCGCCACGGATACGCAGGACTTCTCCTGCTCCGGCCCGAACGACAACGATGAAACCAACCCGAAGGCGGCCTGCCAGGACGGCGTGGACAACGACGGCGATGGAAAGACCGACTTCCCGCAGGATCCCGGCTGCGCGAGCAACCAGGATAACGATGAATTCAACGCCCCGACGCCCCAGTGCCGCGACGGCATCGATAACGACGGCGACGGACGCGTGGACTCGCTCGATCCGGGCTGCTCCAACCCCGACGACCCGAACGAAGGCGACGATCCGGCCTGCGCCGACCGCATCGATAACGACTTCGACGGTCTCGTGGATTTCCCGCAGGATCCGGGCTGCGCCTCGCCCACAGACACAGATGAATTCAACGCCCCGAACACACAATGCCGTGACGGTATCGACAACGACGGCGACGGACGCATCGACACGAACGACGCGGGTTGCGCGAACGGCGACGATAACAACGAAGGCGACGGCGCTGCAGACCTCGCTATCACTCTCACGGGCCCGGCCACGGTCCAAGGCGGCACCATCGCCACGTACGCCGCGACGATCTCCAACAACGGCCCCGACGCCGCCACGTCGCCCTTCTCCATCCGCATCTCCATCCCGACGGGCGTCACGTTCAACGCCACCCAGTCGAGCCAGGGCTGCACGCAGCAGGGCTCGGCGGTGATCTGCTCGAACATGACCCTCGGCCTCTTCCAACAGACCACGCGCACGATCGCCTTCAACGTCCCGGGCAACGGCCAACAAGCCTCGGCCTTCAACCTCCTGAACGTCGCCCTCGGCGTCGAAACCGCGCATGCGCAGGTCGGAGGCGTCTGCAACACGACGATCGGTGTCATCGGCACGATCCTGGGCGTGCAACCGGACACGAACCAGGCCAACAACCAGAGCCAAGTCTCCACGTTCGTCTCGTGCCAAGCCCTCGCGCAGTGCCAGGACGGCATCGATAACGACGGCGACGGCAAGGTCGACTTCCCCACCGATCCGGGCTGCTCCAGTGCCACGGACACGGACGAAGCCGACGTCGCGCAGTTCGGCTGCGTCGAAATCAAGAAGGAGACGTTCGACCCGCACGGCAACCCGCTGCCGATCGCCGCGCAGTTCACGTTCATCCTCGACGCCACGCG
Source organism: Candidatus Peribacteraceae bacterium (assembly GCA_031973095.1). GTDB lineage: Bacteria > Patescibacteriota > Gracilibacteria > Peribacterales > Peribacteraceae > DALYDP01. The sequence goes on from DALYDP010000044.1 coordinate 1,703, forward strand.
CGTCGCGTACAACGACGCTTCGGGCCGCGCCCGTTTCGACAACCTGACGCCCGGCGCCCACTCGGTCGCCGAAATCATCCCGTCCGGCTGGACCCAGCTCTCCGTCTCGCCGCAAAACGGCATGGTGACGGTGACGCCGGGCACGACCTGCGCCCAAGTCACGTTCCGCAACCGACAGGTGTTCGTCGCCAACGCGCAGTGCGCCGACGGCTACGACAATGACGGCGACGGCTTCACGGACTACCCGCAGGACCAAGGCTGCTCCAGTGCCACGGACAACGACGAATACAACTCGACGTTCGTCCCGCAGTGCTCCGACAACGTCGATAACGACGGCGACGGCCTGAAGGACTATCCGCAGGACACCGGCTGCGAAAGCGCCGTCGATAACAACGAACAGAACGGCGTGAATCCCGCCTATGTCTGCTCCGATAACATCGACAACGATGGCGACGGGCTCAAGGACTATCCGCAAGATCCTGGCTGCTCCAGCGCCACAGACGCGGACGAAACCAACGTCATCGGAACCTTCGCTTGTAACGACAACATCGATAACGACGGCGACGACCTGAAGGACTTCCCGCAGGATCCGGGCTGCTCCAGCGCCCAGGACACGGACGAGTTCAACTTCCGCGCCGCGCGCTGCTCCGACGGCATCGACAACGACGGCGACGGGCTCAAGGATTATCCGCAGGACACCGGCTGCACGACGCCCTACGATGACAACGAATACAACGACCGTCTCTGGCTCGACCGCTGGAGGGAGTTCTGGAACTGGAACTGGTAAGCCTTTCCACAAAAAAAGAGCGCCCATTGGCGCTCTTTTTTTGTGGAACGTGGGAAAACCAAGGTTTCCCCACGGGCCCCATCCTTCAAGGTGCGCTCCAGCTTCGCCGAAGGCTCGCTTCGCGCGATCCGCTCGGCGAACTCGCGGTTGTTTCGTGTGACGGCATACGCCGTCACTCCAAGCATGAAAGTTTCCCCCGTTCCGTGGCGCGGGCGCCGCAGTCGAGGGGGTGAAGGGGAAGGCCCCGTTCGTTTCTTCGAGTCGTCGGCGACGCGCCCGAATGCCGGCGCCGATGCGAGAACCGGGGCCGGGCGGAGCTGGAGTCTGCGGCGCAGCGCTTTTGGCTTCTTTTGGCGCGACAAAAGAAGCGCCTGCGCGGCAGCGCTATTCGCACGTCACAGTTCCACAACAAACTCCTTCACGATCTCCGGCACAACCGCGTAAAGGCCTTCCATGGTCTTCCTCTCGTCCTCACTGAACGCGCTCACGACCCAGTTGGCCAAATCGATCTTCTCGGGCTTCGGGCCGATTCCCAAACGCAACCGCGGGAATCCTTCCCCGATGTGTTCGATGATCGACTTGAGACCGTTGTGCGTGCCGGCGCTGCCGGACTTCCGCAGGCGCGGCGTGGCGATGGGCAGGTCGATGTCGTCGGTGAGGACCAGCAGGTTCTGTGCGGGATCGAGCTTATAGAAATCCACGACCTTGCGGACCGATTCGCCGGAGAGGTTCATGAACGTGTGCGGTTTGAGCAGCAGCACCGGCACGACGCCGATGCGCGCTTCCATGCCTTCGCCCGAAAACTTCGACATCTGTTTCCATTCGCCGGTGCCGTAGACCTTCGCCAGTTCGTCGAGCGCGTGGAAGCCCGCATTGTGGCGCGTTTTTTCGTACGCCTTACCGGGATTTCCGAGGCCGACGATGACGAGGGAGGGCTTCATTGCAAGAGAGTGCGGATCGCGTTTTCCAAAATGCGCACGGCGCGGTCGGTTTCGGCTTGGGTGACGCTCGCATCGTGCTCGTGGGCGAGGCGGTTGCGCAACTTATGCGCATCCCACACGGCTTGGATGGTCGGGATGCGCGGACCGGCTTTCTTGAGCTTTTCCCCGAGGCTGCCGTGGAACCCGAGCTCCGTGAGTGCCAGGTCGAGCACCGCGTCGGCGGCCAGTACGCGGCGAACCGGGTCCTGCTGAGAAATGGCAGCCTGAAGCGCTTTTTCAACCTTCGCCCTAGCCGATCCCGATGGGCCCCGGGCACGCATTGTGGCGTACACGCCGAGGAGCACCAACGCGGCGGCGAATGCAAGCAAGCCGACAGCGATCCACATGGCGGTCATTCGTCATCGTCGGAACCATCGAGCAATCCCTGCTCCTGCATGTGCACCTGCTGCGCCAAGAGCGACGCCAACATTTTCTGCACCTCCTTGCCGTCCTTCAGGTTTTTCTTGTGCAAGTACTTCTCCTGGTTGCCGAGCAACATCGATTCCACCTTCTTCGGGCGCTTCACCCATTCGAGCGACACACTATCGCCGGTCGAAATTTTCTCCACCGAAATAACGCCCACCTGCAACATCGTGCCGACCACGCCTTTGATTTCGTAGCTCACGCCCTGGATATCGCTGTAGAGGATGCGCGCCGACTCGCGATGGAAGAACCCGTGCCACGCGACATCGATGATGCCCTCGCTGGTGACGATCCACGCGTCGAGGTAGTAATCGAAGAAATTGCGCAACCACCACACGAACAACACGACGGCGAACACCGCGCACACGATCACCATGGCGCGCGTGGGAAACGCGACGGCAAGCAGCGCGTCGAGCGCGAGCCAACACGTGGGCCAGAAGAGTGCGCGGAACCCGAGCAGCCAATGCTTGTGCACCACGCGGACGAGAACCTCGTCGTCATCCAAGTGTTTGCCGAAGAGCGTCTTCTGGAACATCGGACGCCAGTGTACCACGCCTCCACACCTGCGCGGCGGGCATGCGGAAAAACGCGCCGCAATCGCCTGTACACGACTCGGAGCCGATCGTAGGATGTCCGCACATGACGAAGACACAGGTTCAACGCGGGTTTTGGTTCCACGTTCTCGACGTGGCCTTCAACATCGTCGTGATCGTCGCGATCGTGGCGGGCATCCGCACATTCCTCATCTCGCCGTTCCAGGTGGAAGGCAACTCGATGGTCAGCACCCTCGAAGACCGCGAATACATCGTGATCAACAAGCTCGCGTACATCCTGGGCGACCCGGAGCGCGGCGACATCGTGGTATTCCGTCCGCCGAACGAGCCCTCGAAGTTCTACGTGAAGCGCGTCATCGGCACGCCCGGCGACACGGTCGAGATCCGCAACGGCAAGGTATACGTGCGCACCGCGGAAAACGGGCCGGTCACGGAACTGACGGAGCCGTACCTCGACGAACGCAATGACGGCAGCACCTACCGCCACCCGCCGAACAGCGGAGACATGACGCCGATCACCTACGACGTGCCGGAAGGTCAGTATTTCCTCCTCGGCGACAACCGCCAGGGTAGCCATGACTCCCGCAGTTTCACCGTCGACAACAAACCCCACCCGTTCGTGCCCGACGAGAGCATCAAAGGCCGCGTCTGGTTCGTGGCGCTCCCGATCACCAAAATCCACGCCTTCTCGGCGCCGGAATACGACCTCACGGAAGAGATCAAAGTCGCTCAATAAGGCTTGCAATGGCCTATGAATCCCCTATAATAAGGTACGAGCCCTTGAGGGCTTTTTTCTAAAGCATGTGTATGAATTCCATCATCTCATACTTCCAGGATTCCCTCGTCGAACTGCGCCAGGTCCGCTGGCCCACCCGCCAACAGGCCATCCGCCTATCGATGATCGTGATCGCATTCACGCTCGCGTGCACCGTGCTGTTGGGCATCGTGGACTTCGGTCTGTCCGAACTGCTGAAGCAGATCCTCACTTTCACCGCTTAACCCCCTCGCCCCATGGCCAAGCAGGACCCTAATGCAGGACGGAACTGGTACGTCGTCCACACCTACGCGGGATACGAGGACGCCGTCGCCGCCGCCCTCAGGCAGCGTATCGACAGCTTCAACATGCGCGATTACATCTTCGACGTGCAGGTCCCCAAGGAAAAGCAGCTCGTCTTCAAGAAGGGCGATCCCGTGGAAGAAGAGCGCAAGCTGTTCCCGGGCTACGTGCTCGTGGACATGAGCGTCACCGACGAGTCGTGGTACCTCGTGCGCAACACCCCCAACGTCACGGGCTTCGTCGGTTCCGGCAATATCCCGGTTCCGGTTTCACCGGAGGAATTCGGCGTCATCCAGCGCCGCATCGGCGAGCAGCAGGCCAAGTTCAAGAGCGACTTCCAGGTGGGTAACCTCGTCATCATCGTCGATGGTCCGTTCAAGAACTACGAAGGCACGGTGGACTCGGTCGACGTCGACAAGGGCAAGCTCACGGTCCTCGTGGTCATCTTCGACCGCGAAACGCCCGTCGAGTTGGACTTCACCCAAGTCAAAAAGAAATGATTCGAATCTGCCGTTGTCACCCCGAGCCGCGCCGAGGGGCACGCAGGTGAAGAAGAAGTAATTCGAGAATCCGAATCATCACCCTGAGCCACGCCGAAGAAGCATCATCAACGCATGTAAGAATCCGGTGCCGTGCGCCGGATTTTTTATGCAGGCTTCAGCGTCCTCCTCGTTGCGAGCGGCAGGACCGCCAACAAACCCGCGAGCGACACCGACTGCCCAATAAGGAACCCGAGCGGGATCGCCTGCACGCCCAGGTACGGCGACAGGAGCCACGCCGCCGCGATGGCGAGCGTGCCGTTCACCACGCTCATGACCGCGGGCAACGCCGTGACGTGCAGCGCGTAGTAGGAGCGCAAGATGAGGTGATTGAGGCTCTCGAACGGAATGCTGAGCGCGTACATCATGAGCGCGGCCGCGAAGGGAGCGTAGACGTCTTCCAGGTTCACGAGTCGCACGGCGATGGGCGTGGCAAGCACGAGCACGATGCCCGCGGGGATCGTGAGGC
>DALYDP010000045.1:0-6453 GCA_031973095.1 Candidatus Peribacteraceae bacterium
ATGCGTGACGGCGTCAGTGGCGCGTTCCTTCGTTGCTATGGAATATTCGACGTGTTTCGGACTGCATTTCTTCTTCTCCGCGGCTCCGATTCGTACAAGCCTATTGAGGTTTTCTTCGGCCCATGTCCGAGAGATGCTAAGTCGTTGGGCGATGTCTCCGATTCTCGAATGGCCTTCGCGTAAGAGGTCGTAAACCCTGCGGCGCGTTTCTATGCCAGCCGGTTGCTTGGATACAAATTCCTTCTGGCTTACATAGGGTGGATGTTCGCACGTTTCGTCGTTAGTCGGAGGTTGCGGTCGTTCGTTCATAAATGGGTGCCACGATATATCCGTCTTTTACGGCATTCAACGGGATTTACAGGCCGCTGTTGCCTTCATCATCCTGCTCCTCGCGCAACTCCGCATGCTTGTCCATGATCTTCTTGCCGACCGTGGCCGCGATGGCACCGCCGATCACCAAGCCCACGACGAGCTTGGTTTTGTTCAGCTTCTTCTTTTTGCGGAAAGGCCACATGACCCCACCAGTATACCAAACCGCCGTGTTTCCGTCCGGCATTTCAGGCATTTTTACCTTGGTTAATCGGCGTATTCCAGGGTCATCGATGCATTGGCGCATCCCACGGCGTTCGGCCGCTTCATGTTCGGTGTGCAGAGGTGCGCCGTGAGCACGTACGTGCCTTCGTCTTCGTATCGCAGCAGGTCGCCGATGTCCGTCGTGAACACTGCCTCGCGAGGGGCTTTTTTGCCGCGGCGTGCGGATACCGATCCGACGTACCATTCGTCGATCTTCTTTCCGCGTTTGCCGGTGAGCGAGATCCACGCGTCGTACTTGCTGACAGGCGGCATGCTCGCGATGTCGAATCGGAATCCCTTCAGGTGTTCTTCGACGCGCACGTTTTCGATCACCGGCAACTTCTTTTGCTTCGTCGTGGCGATCACGGCCGCTTCGGCAGGGGAGCAGGCGAGCGAGAGGATGATCGCGAGCAGCAGGGTCTTCATGGAGAAGGGGAAATGGTTCAGTGTCCGCCGTTCCAGTCGATTTCGGGGAACGTGTCGAAGAATCCGAGGATTTCGTCTTCCATCGCTTTCAGTTTTTCGGGCGTGCGCGCCTCCATGCACAGCGAGAGGCACGGGCTGGTATTGCTCGCGCGGAGTCCCGCCCACGCGCCGTCGCCGAAATCGACCCGGGCGCCGTCCATCGTGTTCACGGGATACTTCTGCGCGAAGTGTTTTTTTGCCTCTTCGATGATGGGGAACTTGCGGTCGTCCGGGCAGAACGGCCGGCGTTCCTGCGGCGCGAACACCACGGGATATCCTGCCATGAGCGCCGAAAGCGGTGTGCCTGCGGCTTTCACGATCGAGCCGATGCGCATGCTCGCCACAAGGGCGTCGTCGTACATGTAGTAGTCCTCCCGGCAGAAGTAGTGTCCGGATTGTTCGCCCCCGATGAGCGCGTCATGCTGCATCATCACGCGCTTGACGTTGTTGGTGCCGACTTCGCACATGTGGTACGTGCCGCCGAGGCGGCGCACTTCGGTGTCGATGATGCTCGAGTTGCTGACGGTCGATACCACGGCGCCGCCCGGATGACGGGAGAGCATGTCCTCTGCAAGGAGCACGATGACGTAGTTCGCCGCCCAGATCACGCCCTTGTCGTCCACGACGCCGATGCGGTCACCGTCGCCGTCGAAGCCGATGCCGAGATCCGCTTTTTCGCTCACGACGCGTTCCTGGAGTTCCTTCAGCGTCGATTTCTTGCTCGGGTCGGCGGGGTGGTTCGGGAAGGTACCGTCCGGCTCCGTGTACATCTCGATCACCGTGGCGCCCGCGTTGCGCAGGGCGGCGCATCCGACGGGGCCCGCGATGCCGTTGCCCGCGTCCACCACCACTTTCAAGCCGGCAAGACCCGTGCCGAACATCGATCGGAGTTTTTGCAGGTACGGCGTCACGACGTCGTATGCGTTGATCGATCCCTGTCCCGTGGCGTAGTTGCCGGCCTCGATGCGCGTGCGAAGTCCTTGGATATCGTCGTTCGCGAACGATTTGCCGTTTTCAACCGTCAGTTTCAATCCGTTGTCGTGCCCCGGGTTGTGGCTCGCCGTCACTTGCACGCCCGCGTCGAATCCGCCGTCGCAAATCGCGAAGTAATTGAGCGGGCTCGGCGTCGCACCGATGGTGTAGACGTCGCATCCGGATGCCAGCAATCCTTCGATGGCGGCTTTCTCGAGCAGCGGTCCGTGCGTTCGGGCATCGCGGCCGATGCAGACGCGGGGCGTTTTGCCGGGGAGGCGTTCGCGCAGGACGGAGCCGAACGCGCGGGCGATGCTGCGCGCGGCGTGTTCAGTCACTTGTTCGAGCGCGATGCCGCGGATGTCGTACGCGCGGAAAATGCGGGGGTCGATGGGGTGGTTCGTCATGCGCCGATGCTATCACCCGAGACGACGCTCGTCAGCCCGAGAAGGCGGCGATCACGAGCTTCACAATGATGTAGCTTGTGAGGATCACGAAGAGTCCGATGAGCGTGCGGACAATAAGCGAGCGCATGTTCTTGAAGGTGTCTTCTTCGCCGAGGCTCAGGATCATCCGGATGCCCGCGTAGATGACGATGATCACGGCGATGAGCGCCATGAACGTGAGAACGTAACCGATCACGATGAGCGCGCGCGTGATGGCCGGGTACGGGCTCGGATCGCCCGGGACCGTGAAATACTCGAGGTCAAACGTCGCGCGGAACGCCACGTCGATGCCGAGAATGAATATGCCGGCCGCCGCGCCGAACACGGCTCGCTTGATGCGGTCCGTCGCGTTGTCGGAGCCCACGCTGAATACCGCGGCGAATACCGCGGCGATGATCATGGCGATGGCCAGGACGGCAACGAGTACGTGTACCCAGCGGACGATGCCGAGCAATTCTTCGGTGAAGATCGCGGAGCCGCCTTCCGGGTTCCAGGAGCCGCCTGCGCGGATGAAGGCGCTGACGAGCCTGGACGTGAGGAATACGAGTACGACTGCCATGAGGCCGTTAGCGATGGCTCGTTTGGCCTCTTCGAACTTGTCTTCGCCTTGGCCGTAGATGAGCTTGAGGCCGGATCGAACGAGCAGGAGCAGCGTGAAAGCCGCCACGATGAGCCAGGTGCGTTCGAGCAGGAAGCCGGCGATACCCGCGTATGCTTCGGCGCCGCCGCCGCCTTCGCCGTCGCCGGAGAAGAACGCGACGAGGCCGTTGCTCACGAAGTTCGCGACGCTGCTGAGAGAATCTTGGGCATGCGCCGTTTGCACGAAGCCGGAGAGAAGCAGGTCAGTACCCCACATAGCCGAGATTGATGAAGAAGCGGACGATGACGTAGCTCAGGATCGCGATGACGAGGCCCACGACCGCGACGGTGATGGCTTTCTTCGCACGGTCCTTCAGGCTTTCGTCGATCGAGATCACGAGCAGGATGCCCGCGATGATGATCGTAATGACGGCGAGTACGCCGAGGATCGTGAGGACGAAGTTGATGATGCCCACGATTTCGGCCGCGAGCGTCACGGAACCGCTTCCCGGCATGAACGCGGACACGAGGATGTTGGCAAGCAGGATGACCGCGACGCCCATGATCGTGTGGATGAATTGCGTCTGTGCGTTCTTGAATTCTTCTTCGCTGCCCTGCTTCACGATGAGGCGGATGCCCTGGATGAGGATGAACACCGTTACGAGCGTCGCCACGGTGAGGCGCATGTAGAGCACGATGTTGCCGATGCCGGCGTAGATCGGTGCGTCATTCACGAGTGTCGCTCGAGCGCTTTGGCCCACCGCCTCCACGATGAAGGTGGCGACTCCGACGATGGCGCACGCGACGATGCCGTAGCCGTACGCGAGTTTCGTCGAACTGACTGTGTCGGCTGATTCGGGATCGAAGAGCAGTTTCAGGCCGTATTGCGTAAACATGAGGATCGCGGTCGCGATGAAGAGGATGCGTGCCGCGGGAAAGAGGTTCCCCCAAATGTATGCGCTCGCACCCGCAGCACCGCCGCCCCCGCAGGGAATGAACGGTACCGGGCACGGGTTTGTCTGCGGCACGCTGGGAAGAATCACTTGGGCATCTGCCGCCCCCGCGGGGAGCAGTGCCAAAGCGGCCAGGAACAGGAAGATGCCGAATCGCATAAATCGTTTAAGTATAGCAGAAAATGCACATTCCGACAATCGCGGGCATTTCGTTGCGGACGGGGTTTCCCGGGGTAGAATGGCGGCATGCAATTCTCCTCATCCAGAAGCCAACCGATCGCCCTCAGTCCGTCAACGGAGGCCAGGGCGTACCTGCTCTTCACCCTGGCCATGGGCCTCACGCTCGCAGGGGTGTTTTTGGGCATGAATTTCGCCGGCATGCTCCTCGCGAGCGGCATGCAATTGCTCTTCGTTATCGCGGAATTAGCCCTCGTTTTCACGTCGTCGTGGTGGTCGCGCACGTCACCTCTCAATATCGTGCTCTTCGCACTGTTTCCGCTCCTGTCGGGCGTTACGGTCACTCCCTACATCTTGTCCGTGTTGGCCGGGTTCGAGAACGGTCCCGCCATCTTGTTTAACGCCGTAGCAGCAACGGTGGGCATTAGCCTTTCCGCCGCGGCCTTCGCGCGTTTGGCGCCCGGGCTCTCCGCGTGGGCCGGAACGCTGTTCTACGCGCTCATCGGCCTTCTTCTCTTGTCGTTGGCGCAGGTGTTCCTGCCTGCGTTGCGCACGCCGGGTTTCGAGATGGCCATTTCCGGGGCCGGCATCGTTCTCTTTGCCGCGTTCGCCGCGTTCGATATCCAGCGCATCCGGCAGATGGGTGCTGTAGGGGTGAATCCTTTCACGTTGGCCCTGAGTCTGTACTTGGACATCTTCAACCTGTTCCTCTCGGTCCTACGCTTCATGTCCGCTCTGTCGGGCGATCGCCGGTGAGGATGGGAATCAGGCATGCGGAATCATGAAATTTCGTCACGGTGCCTACTTGTTGATTCTTGATTCATTATTCATCGTCGAAATGCCCTTTACAGGGCCATTTTTACACCGTACCCTGCGCAGCACTTATGGGTAAGCGACCAGTACCAAAGAAGAAGCGCGCCAAGCGCGCCACCCGGCTCCAGCACTCGCATTATGCGAGCGTGGAAGTGAACCGCCTGCAAGAGCGCGCAGCATCGCCGTATTCGAAGCCCGCAGCGCCCAAGAACAAGGGCAAGAAGGCGTTGAAGGGCATCACGCGCATCAAGGCGTAAACGAAGAATGTAGAACGTAGAGGAGAGAAAGTAGTGCGGACGTTGAAACGGAATTCTTCTTCTACTACTTTCTGCTTACTACTCTCTACCCTCTCGCTTCATGGCTCGCCGCCGCCACTTATCGCGCATCGCAGTCATGCAGGTGCTTTTCGAGCGCGAGCGTCGCGTCGACGTCGATGCGGACGAAGCCTTGGCGCTCAACCACAAGGAGCTCGGTGAAATGGACGAGACCTTCGCCAAGGAATTGATGCGGGGCGTTCTTGCGAACGAGGAGTCGCTCAAGACGATCGTGCAGGACCACGCGCCGGGCTGGACGCTCGACCGCATGGATCCCGTGTCGCGCTGCGTGCTCATGATCGGCGCGTACGAATTGACCGTCACCAAGGATGCGCCGCCGCCGGTTGTGATGAACGAAGCCATCGATATCGCGAAGGAGTTCGGCACGGACGAATCCGGTAAATTCGTGAACGGCGTACTTAATGCCATCGCGAACGGCTCGAAGGGCGCCTGAGGGTTCTGCTACACTCCGTGCATGCCCGGCGCATCGCACGTCATGCTCGAGAAAACGATCGGCGTCGCCTTCCGCGACAAGGATTTGCTCGTGCAATCGTTGACCCACCGCAGTTCGGTGCGCGAGAGCAAGCGCGCGGGGCACAACGAGCGCATGGAGTTCCTAGGCGACGCGGTGCTTGAATTGGTCGCGACCGAACACTTGTACCACCTTAGCGACAAGCCGGAAGGTGAGCTGACCAACTGGCGCTCCGCGCTCGTGCAGCGCGAGCACCTGGCGGCCGTGGCGCGCGAATTGAAGCTCGGCGAGTACTTGCTCCTTAGCCGCGGTGAAGAGGCGAGCGGCGGACGCGACCGTGATTCCACTTTGGCCAACGCGCTCGAAGCGCTCATCGGCGCGCTTTACCTCGACCGCGGGTTCGAAGCCGCGTCCGTCTTCTGCCATCAGTTCATTCTCGGTCGCCTCGAAGGATTGCTCGCGCAGGGCAAGGACCGCGACGAGAAGAGTCTGTTCCAGGAGAAGGCGCAGGAGAAGTACGGCATCACGCCGCACTACGAGACGATCGACGCCGAAGGCCCGGACCATAACAAGCAGTTCACCACGGCCGTGTTCATCGGCGAAGAGAAGGTGGCCGAGGGCAAGGGCATGAGCAAACAGCGCTCAGAGCAGGCAGCTGCGAAGGCTGGCCTCAAAGCAAAGGGGTGGAA
>DALYDP010000046.1:0-3126 GCA_031973095.1 Candidatus Peribacteraceae bacterium
TGCCGATCAACCGGTTCCGCTACCTCGGGTTCCTGCCGCTCAAAAAAGGACGTAAAACCTTGCTCGGAACCTTCGCAGAGGAAGAGGACACCATCGTGTTCTACGAGTCGGTGCACCGCATCGAGAAGACGCTCGACGAACTGGCGGAGGCGTTGGCGTCGCAGCCCGAACGGCCCGTCGTTGTCGCACGAGAACTGACGAAATTGCACGAAGACATTGTCAGGACTACGGTCGCAGGGCTTGCGGATACCAAAAAATCACTCGTAAAAAAGGGCGAGTTCGTTGTGGTGATCGGCCCCGTGCCGCGGAAAGCAACGGCGTTCCACGATCAAGGAGAATGACGATGATGGCTCTCACATGAGGGTACAACGACTCGTTACGATTAAAACACCAAAGACGCATGTGGACGTCTTTATGCTACGGGGATGTTCGATGCACGACGTCATCATCGGCGATCGATTCGATTGCGAAATCATGACTATCGAAAGGGCGGGGTGTATTTCGTGACGATTTGTACGAATCAACGGGAATGGATATTCGGGGAAATACGAAACGGGATGATGGGATTGAATGATTATGGGTGCATCGTCGCGGACGAAATCCGAAACACGACCGTCATTCGACCATACGTCCATATCGACACGTGGGTGGTGATGCCAGACCATATGCATATGTTAATGCACATCGATGATGAACGATCGCGCGATGGTCCGACGACGTCCATCCGCGGGCACGCGCGTACGAATATCGATGATCGTCGATATGGCGATGGCAGGGGCATGGCGCGCCATGCCCCTGCCACGGCAACCACGACCAATGACGCATCATCGCCATTACGAAAACCAACGCGGCCATCGTTATCCGCAACCACGATCGATGGCGCCACCCGATTATTCGGCAAACCCCAATCGCGATCGTTATCGACGATCGTCGGCGCGTTCAAATCCGCCGTCACCAAACGCATCAACGAATCGCGCGGATCCGACGGAACCGTATGGCAACGCAATTTCCACGAACATATCGTCCGCGATGACGACGAACGGGCGCGCATCGAACGATACATTCTGCGAAATCCGAGACAGTGGGCGATCGATACATTCATGAAATGAAGGCAGGCATGAAGAAAAGAGCGAAGCGGTGTTGTTGCATGGCGATCCACCCGGCGAACAACGGGGATGTCACGATGACGGAGGAGAAAGGATCTTTCACCACATCGCCCATGACACCTCCTGCCGGAAAGACATCCACAATGACGCGGCGAACAACAATCCCAAAGCGCAAACAATGTTCATCCGCCCCTCCTTTCTCCGATGAAAAAATGACCGACCGACTATGGTACCCTGCAGCCCCGCATGACAAGACCATCCGACACCCTCGCGGCCTACGATTACCACTTCCCGGAGGAGCTCATCGCGCAGTCCCCCGCTTCGCCGCGGGATGCGGCGCGGCTCATGATCCACGACAGGAAAACAGGCGAAACGTCGCTCGATACCTTCGCGCACGTCGTCGACTATCTTCCCGAGCGGTGTGTGCTCGTGTTCAACGAAACCAAAGTCATCCCCGCGCGGATGGAGCTCGACCTCGCGGGTAAAACAATCGACGTGCTGTGCCTGGGCGTCGACGGCGACCACCTCCGCGCCATGGCGCCGCGCGCGGTGCAGCCGGGCACGGTGGCAACGTGGGCGGGCTTCATGCTCGAATGCGTCGGCCGCGACGGCAAAGAGGCGATCTTCATGCCGTCATTCCCCGTAACCGAAACGGAAGCCCTGCTGGAAAAATTCGGCAAAACGCCGCTGCCGCCGTACATCGAAGCAGCGAGCATGACGGAAGACGAACGCCGCAGCGAGTACCAAACGGTGTTCGCCAAGAGCGCGGGCAGCGTCGCGGCACCGACCGCGGGCCTGCATTTCACGCCGGAGCTCATCGAACGCATCAAGGCCTCGGGCCGCGACGTGCGGTACGTCACGCTCCATGTGGGGCTCGGGACCTTCGCCCCCTTGACCGACGAACAATTGAAAACCCGCACGCTCCACGAGGAGGCGTTCCGCATCGACGACGACACGGCGGACTTTTTGAACGCGGCTAAAAATGCCAAGCGCCCGATCATCGCCGTAGGCACCACCACGGTCCGCACACTCGAATCCGCATCCGAGGACGGCATCACCATCACGAACAACTACGGCAAAACGACGCTCTTCCTCTCGCCCGAGAATCCTCCACGCTTCGTCGACGCGCTCATCACGAATTTTCACGTGCCGAGGAGCAGCCTGCTCATGCTCGTGGCCGGCTTCGTGGGCCGAAACCAACTCATGAAGCTCTACCAAATCGCCATCGCGGAGAAGTTCCGACTCTTTAGTTTCGGGGACGGGATGCTCATAACGTGAGAGACACCCCTCCGGGGTTTCTCTCACGAGCTCTCTTCCCGGAAACGAGCGGCTCCAGCGCGGCAAAGCCGACGCTTCGCCGCATATTATTCGTCGGCTGCGGCCGTTGTTACGGCAGAACGGAAAGCGGATCTATATTCACGCCGTTCTGGATCACTTCGAAGTGCAGGTGCGCCGCGGTGGTCATGGGGCCGGCGCCCTTCGTACCGGGCATGCCGCCGCTAAGTCCGATCGTCTGGCCCGCCGTCACCTCCTGGCCCGACTGCACGTGGGTTTCGAACATATGGCCGTAAAGCGTCGCGTACCCGTCGCGGTGGCCGATGAGGACGTACGTATACCCCTTGGCGCCGCCGTCGCGCACGAGGAACACCACGCCGTCCGCGGCGGCTCCCACGGGCGTGCCCTGGGGCACCACGATGTCGGCGCCGTAATGCTGCACGCCGAACCTGCCGACGTACGCCTTGTTCTTGAACCCGGCCGAAATCGGACCGTACACCGGCCATGCGAACGCGGGCTTTTCGGCGGCGGACGCATGGCGCACGTCGTCGGCCGCGAGGATCCCCTTCTCCACGAGGGCGCGCCCGGCTTTGGAGCGCAACCGCGCGTCGATGCGGGCGAGATCGCCCTGGAGCGACAACACCTGCGCGTGCACGTCGGCCATGATGCGGCGGTTTTCACGAAGCTGCTCTTCGGACATCGCCACGAGGCCCGCGACCTCGGCGTACGTTTTCGATGCCTGCGC
>DALYDP010000046.1:3226-6338 GCA_031973095.1 Candidatus Peribacteraceae bacterium
CTCTCATGGTATGATCCGCCCATGTTCGCCCATCTCCGAGGGACTATCGGCAAGGGCAGCGTGAGCGAGATAACGGTGGACGTGAACGGCGTCGGATACCGGATAGCCGTGCCGATCGACACATGGGACAGACTGACCGAAGGCGAAGTCGCGACGGTCTGGATTTCGACGTACGTCCGCGAAGACCGCTTCGAGCTCTTCGGCTTCCTCGACGACTCCACGCGCATCCTCTTCGAGGAACTGACGCAAATCTCGGGCATCGGCCCCCGGACCGGCCTCGAACTGTGCGGCGTACCACGAGGACTCCTGCTCACGGCGATCCAAGAAAACGACCACGCGCCCCTCACGCAGATCAAAGGCATCGGCAAGAAGACCGCCGAGAAGCTGCTCGTGGAACTCAAGAGCCTTGCCGAGCGCCACCCGGGGCTCTTTGCGTCGGACACCAAACTGCTCGGCGCCAAATTCGACCCCGACGCCGTGGCGGCTCTCACGCAGCTCGGGTACAACCAAGCCGACGCCATGCGCGCGCTCGAATCCGTGCCGCAGGCACTGCGCACCACAGAAGAACGCGTCCACGCGGCGCTCAGGTCGCTCTGACGCTTGATGATGCTTTCCCCATCCCCCCTTTCTCCTCACCCCAAACCCCCTATCCCCCTTTCCCCAACGACAAGGGAAAAGGGGGTAGAAGCCACCCGCATGACGACCCGATCTACCAGTAATTATACTTTCCGCCGACCACTATGCTTACCCTCGACATCGCCGGAAGCCTCGCGAAGCTCATCACGCCGTCCTACGGGATCAGCGACCAGGACCTGTTGCAGATGCGCGGAAGCCTGAAGCGCTACATCGACGAAGTGCGTGCCGAGTGCGAAGCGGGTGACCACCCGTGGATCCGGAGCCCGTACGACGAAGAGGCGGTGAAGTCCGTCCGCGCGCTGGCTGATCGCATGAAGAAAGAAAAAATCGAGACGGTCCTGTGGATCGGCATCGGCGGCTCGGGCCTGGGTCCGCGCGTGCTCAAGGAAGTTTTCGAAACCCCGAACACGCCGGAGCTCGTCATCGTCGACACGATCGATCCGTCGATGCTGCAGCTGTACCTCGACGTGCTCGATTGGAAACGCACGATGGTCGTGGTGGCCAGCAAATCGGGCGGCACGCTCGAGACCATGAGCGCGTTTTTCCTGTACTGGGACAAGCTGCAATCGGTCATGGGACCCAAGGCGACGGAGCGCGCGGTCGCCATCACGGACCCGACTGCCGGCGCGCTGCACGACTACTGCTCGGAGCGGAACATCCCGATCCTGCCCCACCCGGAAGTCGGCGGCCGCTACGCGATCTTCACCGTCATCGGCTTGCTCGCGCTCGCGCTGCTCGACGGCGACGTGGACGGATTTTTGCAGGGTGCCACCGACATGGAAGCGCAGTGTTTCAACCCCTCGCTCGACGAAAACCCCGGCGCCATGCTCGCGGCGGTGCAGTACCTGCACGAGAGCAAAAAAGGCTACGTCATGCGCGTCATCATGCCCTACAGCGCCAGGCTCCAATCGCTCGCGCGGTGGAACCAGCAGCTGGTGGCCGAGAGCCTGGGCAAGAACGAAGTCCGCAACCCCTTCCCCGTCGCGGCCATCGGCACCCAAGACCAGCACTCGCTGTTGCAGCAGTGGATGCAAGGGCCGCGCAAGGCGTGGCACCTGTTCATCCACGAGGTGGAGAAGCCGCGCCTTACCGTGCCGAAAGACGTCGGCCCGGCGTTCGAGTACGTGGCGGGCAAGAGCTTCGGGCAAATCCTCGATGCGTTCCTCGACGGCACCGCCCGCGCACTCACGCAGGTGCGCCGCCCGCACGCGACGATCAACATCACGCGCCTCGACGCGTACCACCTTGGCGCGCTGTTCCACTGTTTCCTGTTCGAAGTCGTGTACCTCGGCAAACTCTAC
The DNA here is from genome assembly GCA_031973095.1 of Candidatus Peribacteraceae bacterium. Classification (GTDB taxonomy): domain Bacteria; phylum Patescibacteriota; class Gracilibacteria; order Peribacterales; family Peribacteraceae; genus DALYDP01. Next base: position 5,164 of record DALYDP010000046.1, read on the forward strand.
CGCATCGACCCGTACGGCCAACCGGGGGTCGAACTGAGCAAGCAGATTGCGAAGGACATACTACAGCGTGGGTAATTCAGGACGATTTGTTCGTCACTTTTTGCACCACCCGCCACGTCACCCTGAGCTTGCCGAAGGGCGATGTGGCGATGAGCATGGTTCGGCAAGCCCGCCTGCCGGCAGGCGGGCTCACCATGACGTATTGGATTGGATCCACGCTCCGCCGAACGGGAAGAGTCCGTTCGTGCGCCGTAGCTCATCCAAGTAGCTCTTCTTCACGACCTACATATCGGCGACACGCGATGGTTCGACAAGCTTGCCTACCGGCAGGCAGGCTCACCATGACATAGTGGAAGTAGCCCCCATGTCACCCCGAGCTTGTCGAGGGGCCCTAGCCCCTGACGAAAAACTTTTCGAAACAACCGAACGGTGACTATGTGTGAATTACTCAGAACTTTTTGGTGGCTCGACTCCAAGGTTTAAGTGCAAAAAGTGACGAAGAAATGGTCATAAACACTTTTGAATCTTTTTCGCATTTTTCATGCCATAGAGTAAACTTTCACTTGTCACATTTTTCCCCGAATTTTATGGCTCTTGAGATCAGCGACCAGACCTTCGACGCCGAAGTCATGCAAAGCCCTGTTCCGGTACTCGTGGACTTTTGGGCTCCATGGTGCGGTCCGTGCAAAGCCATGAACCCGATCTTCGATGTGCTGGGCACGAAGAACGAAGGGAAGCTGAAGATCGCCAAGATGAACGTGGACGAGAACCAAGAGGTGCCCGGCCGCTTCGGCGTCATGAGCATCCCGACCTTCATCATCGTGAAGGGCGGCAAGGTCGTCTCGCAATTCGTGGGCGCCCGCAGCGAACACGACATGCAGAAGGAGATCGACACGGCCCTCGCCGCATGACGTTCCTCATTCCCGTCCTCGGCATCGTCTTCGCGTTCATCCTCATTAAGTACCGTGAGCAGATCGGCGACGTGTTCGGCGACCCGGATTGGATGCACCCCCTCGGCGGCGTGTATTTCGTCATCGTCTACATCGCGATCTTCATCATCTTCTGGAGCATCGCCTACGCGACGGGCACCACGGGTATCCTCTTCAAGCCATTCCTGTGGATTTTCCCCACGCTCGGCCACCGCGCCGGCGAAGTGCAGCCGGATTTGAGCTACT
>DALYDP010000047.1:0-5900 GCA_031973095.1 Candidatus Peribacteraceae bacterium
TATGCTGCCGAAGGCAGCCAGGAAATGACTTCCTGCCGCGCAGCGGCACCTCACGTGTAATGAGTAGGTCGCCGGTTCGATTCCGGCAAGCGGCTCCACCCGGCTTCGTCCCATGTGCGCATGGAACTACGCCGAGGTTTCGCGGCAGCCGATAAAATAAGACCGGGTATCTCGGCGTAGTCCTCGGACGAAGCCGGACAGTTCCTGACAAGCTCCAGTATCCCGCTCCATCACTGTCCGTCCGTCATGGGCAACGACACCGTGAAGGTCGTCCCCTTATTTTCGACACTCACGAACGACAACGTGCCGCCGAGGCGGTCGACGATCGATTTGCAGATCGCCAAACCGAGGCCGTTGCCGTCGGTATCCATCTGCTTCACGTTCTGCGCGCGGAAGAACTTTTCGAAAATACGCTCCTGGTCCGCTTTTGGGATGCCGATTCCCGTGTCTTGCACGGAAATTTCCGCTTTTCCATCGACGACCGCGAGGCGCAGCGCGACCGGCGTTTTCTTCGGCGAATACTTCACGGCGTTGGAAAGCAGGTTTTGAATGACCACGCGCAGAAGCACCGGATCCGTCTGTACCGAGACGGGCCCGGCGGGCAAGACGACGTCATGGGGAATGCCCGCGGCTTCAAACAGCTCGGCCGAATCGCGGAGGGTATCGCTCACGAGAGCCACGATATCGATCGGAGACAACGCGGGATGCACCGTCTCGTCTTCCATGCGGGCGGCGTGGAGCAATGCGCCGAGCAAGGCGATCATGCGGCGCACGGAGCTGTCGATCTCGTCGATGTATCCTTTTTGTTCGTCACTGAGGCCGTCGCGCACATCCCCGAGGAGTTCGGCATACCAACGGATGGCCGAAAGCGGCGTGCGGAGTTGGTGACTTGCAAGCGTGATGAATTCCGATTTGAGGTAATCGAGATGGCGCTCCTCCGTGACGTTCTGGAACATCACGAGCGCGCCGTACGTCTTCTCGCCGTCATGGAGCGGCACGATGGATACCGTGACCGGCAACAGGCTCTTGTCGGCACGCTCGAGCGACCAGTGGGCCGACGGGGGAGTGCGGAACACGCTGCCGTCCCTGAGGCAGCGCATGACCACGTGCTCGCCCGGGATAGGCACGCCGCGGTGCCCAAAGAGGCGTACGAGGCCTTCGACGCCGCGCCCGATGACGTCATTGTTCTGAAGCAATACCGTGGCGGCGGGATTGGCAACCATGACCGTCCCGGCGAGATCCACGGTGAGCACGCCCAGGTGGATGCTGTCGAGGATCGCGCGGTCGAGTTCGAACTGATGGCGTAAATCCGCCGTACGTGCGGCGATCTCCTCCTCCTGGTGCTCGTGTACGGCGGCGAGGCGGCCTGCCATATCAACCACTGCAGCGTCGAGCGTTTCGACTTCGTCATCGGTGTGCACGGTGGCCTCGGCACGTTGGCCGGGACGCAGCGCGGACACTTTGCCCACGAGCTCGCGCAACGGAGCGGTGAGCTGGCGCGCGAGCAGGAAGGCGGTGGCGGCCGCGAAGCAGACCATGAGTACACCGACGATCGTCATCGAGTTGGACAACATCGTCAGTCCGGGCGCCATCGCGCGTTCCGCCGCCTGGGCATCAACGCCCGTGGCGCGGGTCACGTCGTCGAGCGCTGAGCGCGACAATACGAACGCCACCGTGCTCAGCGCGACGATGACGAACGTCGTGAGGAGGCACGCCTGCACGACCATCCTGCGGACGATGGACTTCCGCGCGCGAGTTTCCCCGAAAATGGACGTATGTGTAGGTATTCCTTTAATTATAGCATAAAACACGGCTCTCGTGGAGACCGCTTTTCATGCGAAATCACCGTCGCAAAACGAACATCGCACCCAACACGGCAGGAGAAGATTAACGCGTAATACTGATGTTTTCGGCCTCTTCGGCTCCCGGGGCCGTCACCGTGATCCGGCCGCTTCGATCGCGTACGATCCAGTAATTGGTGCCCGTCGATGCATCTGGCAATTGGGGATCCTGCGGAATGCGAACCAAGTACGACCCCGTGAGAATATCGAGATCGATTGCGGCGTCGCAGTCCGTGGAATCGGTGGCGCAGATTTCGCTCGCCGTGCCGCTCGGGATCGTCGGGGGCAACCGCTCTTCGTCGACCAAAAATTGGTACACGGCGGAGAGGATCGAGTTCACGTCGGCCTGGCGCTTGGCATCGCGCGTCGTGCCCAGTTGCTTCGTGGGAGCGAGGGCGGCGATGGTGATGCCGACGAGCACGGAGATGATGCCGATCACGAGGAGCAATTCAACCAACGTAAAACCACGACGCAGCCGCGAGTGAAGCCGTGTGAGGCCGTTCCTGTATCCGGGCGAAAGCACGGCACTCATCGTACCAGAACGAGCCGAATATCGCGCAAAGTGTGCTTCGCCGCGCCGCGGCACTCCATATAGAAGTCCGTCCATGAAGGAGCCTCTGTTCTTCGACGGGTAAAAAAAAGACCCCGCTTTCGCGGGGTCCTTTCGATGACATTGTAACGATTATTTCTCCACGTAAATCGAGTCACCCAGTTCTGCACCCGAAGCGGTAACAATAATGCGACCATTGGCATTCTCCCTGATCCAGTAATTCGTACCGGTGGAAGACCGAACCTGCGGATCGCGGGGCATGCGAACGAGATACGAACCCGTAAGAACGTCGAGATCGATGCAGTTCTCAACTTCGCTCGGATCCGTTGCGCAAATTTCCTTATCCGTCGAGGAGATGGGGTCCAGTGCGCCGCCTGCACCATACGTCGGCGGGAGGTTGCCGTCGTTGTCGATGGCATACTGGTACACGGCGGAGATAATCGTGTTCACGTCGGACTTGCGCTGCGCGTTACGAGCGTCGCCAAGCTGCTTGGTCGGGTTGATGGCGACGATGACGATCGAAGCCAAGATGGCGATGATACCGATCACGAGGAGGAGTTCGATGAGGGTGAACCCCTTACGGAATGACGTACGCATACGTGGAGGATGGAGGAGGTAAGAAACGGAGCGCGACGCGCCCCTAACAGTACGGAAGTATACCGATTCCCGCGGCCTCATCGGCGATTTCGCTTGACCATCACGAAAAACGTGAGGACTTCGCACATGGCATCATGAACATTCGAGAGTCGTCGTGGCCTCTTCGCATACGCCGGTATCGCACATGTACCACGTGAGCGCGTTCGATGCGCACGACGCGGGAGGGCAATTACACGCCCCCGTTTGCCTATCGTCGGGAAGGAGACCGAACGTGGCGTCGAACCGTTGCGTGTAGCTGCGTGGCGACTGCAAACGGATGGTGCGACTCGCGCGGAACGAGATCGAAACGCTCTGGCTGGTCGCCGACGTGGACGTATTGCGCACGCGGAATTGGTCTACGCCCACCTGCTCGGTGGTGATGGTTTCTTTCGTGGAACGTTGGATGATGACGACCGCGCCGCTGAGGGCACCGATGATGATGGGGTTCGTAGTGCCGGATCCGGTCTGCAGCACGAGATACTTCGCCGTCTGGCCGGCAGCCGGATACACGACGGTTTCCGCGTTGCGGACCTTAAGCCCGATGTTCTGCACCGCCTGCGTGCCGTTCTGTTCGACCACGGACACCGTCTGCTGGAGCAGGCGGTTCTCGGCGGCGGTGAAGAGCATCGGAAGCGTGACCGATACCACCATCGCCATGATGGCAAGGAAAATAAGCAACTCGACGAGCGTGGTGCCGGGACGATGACGACGAATGGACAGGAGACCAGGATGCCAGGAAACACACCGCGAGAACCACTCCGGTCTCTTGGCATCTTGGTCTCCGCGGGCGTACGGGGAAGTCGTCTTCATGGGCAGAGAGTGAACGCGACCACTTCGGCGAACGACGCCGTCCTGATGCGCGGAAACAATTCCTCGATCTCTATCTGGAACCTGCGCGTGGTCTGACCGCTGCGGCCCTCGACGCACACGCGCCTATCGTTAATGCCGTCGCCCGCCACGGGACGGATGAGGCACGAACCTTTCGGGAACGTCACCGTTTCGTTGCCCGCATAAGTAGGCTCCAACCGAAGTTTGCGGAACGTACGCTCGATACATCCTTTCGCATACTCCTCCGCTTGCGCGGACCTCTCCATGAGGAAACCGTTCTGCTCCGCGGCCCACCCGAGCAGCATGAGCGACGTTGCCGTGGCGGTCGCCATGACGCCGATCACGAGGACCGTGACCAAGAAGGCGTAGCCGGGATGCGAGCGGGTAGCGGGTAGCGCCGCGTAGTCCAACGCATCGCATAACGCTCCGTACTTGTCGCTAGCCGCTACTCGCTTCGTTATCTTCATGGGCATGTGCCGGTGGAAGCCGCGCCGCGGAAAATCACGACGGCCTGATCGGTAAGCAGGAACACGCGGTCACGCACCGGATCGTACAACACGCCGCGCCCCTTGCCCGTGGTGGACGTATGCGTCGTAAGCTCGGTGAGCGACGCCGTGTCGCGCACGTGCACCACTTGCAGCGCTTTGCGGCCGGAATCAGCGGCGAGGAACCCGACGCAGCGCGACGGATCCATGGCGACGCCCACGACGCTGCCGCTGCCCTCGTGGTACCAGGGACCCGTGGAGGTGAGCGTGGGCACCTTCGGCCGCGCGTTGAACAGGACCATCTCCTGGATCGACCCCTTGAGCGAGCCGACGATGGCCGACGTGCCGGTAACGGCGACGGCCTGCGAATCGAGCGTGCGGTCCGAAAGGTTGTACCCCGGCACCGACGCGACGACGAGCGAACCGGAATCGTAGATGCGGTACGCACGGAGTTCGTACGAATCGTCGGACGACGCGAGATACACGCCCGTGCCGCTGACCGCGATGGCATTCACGCTGCCCGCATCGTCTTCGGAATCGATGAGGGGGATCGAGCTGCCCGTGGAACTGATGTTGTACGCGAGCAATTCATGCTCGCCCGATACGGCGCTCTGCGTCATGCCCACGAGGAGGACGCGATCCGTGATCGCGAGACTGCGCGCACGGGAACTGCCGGGCAGGTTCACGCTGGTCACGAGCGACGGCGCGTCCGGGTTGGCGATGTTGTAGACCTTCAATTCCGCGGAAGAATCGGCGGCGACCACGTACAAGCGGTCGCCCCTGACCGCGACGTCGTACCCGGCCACGCCCAACGAAAAACTCGTGGCGATGCGCGTCGGCGACGCGGTGTTGGCAATATTGACCACGTACAGACCGACCGAATTGCCCGCCGCCACGTACAGCGCGGATCCGCCGATGACGGCGCGCGTGAACAGCACGTTGCCGCCGGGCGCGAACGTGCCGTCGACCGTGAGGGTGCGCCAGTCGGCGAGCGCGGTCGTCGTCCTCCAGTTCGTGATATCGGTCGAAAGCAAAACGGCGCCGCTGCGGGCGTACCCGTGCTTCCATTTGCTGAGCGCATCGACCTTCATCCAATCGGCGCCGCTGGCAGTGAGCGTAAGGCTCGCGACGTAACTGCCCGTGAGCGTCTGTGCGCCGGCAACGAGGGACCATTTTCCGTCCGCCCCGATCTTGGCGCCGTACGTGCCTGCGGCGAGCGACGAAAACGCCCCGTCGCGCACCGCGCGCGCGGCTTCGAGGGACCGCAATGACGCAGTGGTGGCACGGATACGGTCGCCGGCCATGATGGTGTTTTCTTGGCCGTACAGCAGCGTGGTCCCGATGCCCGCGAGGAAGATCGAAAACACGGCGATGCCGATGAGGGCCTCGACGAGGAGGAACCCTGGGCGCGCCTGTCCGTGGGCGGATGGCTTCACGGAAAGGAATGGTACCAGAGATACACTCAGCACGCCGGGCTATTGAACCGCACCAGGACGACGCCGTCCTGGTAGTCCACGCCCGAGCAGTTGGTGCAGTAGTAGTTGCTGCAGCTGTTACAGC
>DALYDP010000048.1:0-5595 GCA_031973095.1 Candidatus Peribacteraceae bacterium
CGGACCGAGATGACCGTGTTCCTCCATCCCCAGTCGCCCTACTCCCAGGAATTCCAACGCTCGCGCATGCCGCGCCTGGTCGCCGACATGGTCGCACGCGGAATGCTGCGCATCCGCTTGCACGTGTTGCCGATCAAGAAATACGCAGGCTCCGCGTTCGCCGCGCGCGCCGTCTCGTGCGCCGCCGCACAAGGCGAAGGCTATCCGGCATTCGACCTGCTCACGCGCGAAGGGCGGACCGACTTATCGGAAGCCGACCTCACGGACATGTCGCTCGACCCCACGCTCTACCGTTCCTGCATCCAAACTGGTACGGACGATCCGCTCGCGGTCGCGGGCGCGACGGCGGAATCGATGAACGTCACGCTCGTGCCGTCGTACGTCATCAACGGCGACCTGCACGTGGGCCTGCCTACGGAAGCAGACCTCATGGGCGCCGTGAGGGCCGCGCTGTAAGCCTCGGCACAATCATGCGGAGCGACGGGTGACACGCACGCGCTTCTCGCGGGATGACTGCCCCGAAACGATCGCGACGTGGGAAAGCGGCACGTCGAACGCCTCGGCGACAAAACGACGCAACGCATCGTTGGCGGCGCCGTCTTCGGGAACGGCAGCGACGTCGACTTTCCATACGCCGTCGTCCCGACGGGACCGCACGGCCGTCCTGGGCGCCTGCGGACGCACGCGGACGACGAACTCCGCGCAACCCTCACGTTCCACAAGCGATCGTACAGCGTCGTCCATGCGTCGATCTTAGCGCGTCTGCTCCTTCTTCCACTCCGCGATTTTCTTATGGTTCCCGTTCACGAGGACTTCGGGAACTTTCATGCCGCGGAAGTCCTCCGAACGTGTACCGAATGACACATACGAACAGTGGCACGTTTGCAGCCCTTCGCTTGCTCCTTTTGTAAAACCAAAGAATATGCTACAATAGACAGAATGACATTCGACGAATTCCGGCAATCCGTAGCGACTCTCTCGGCATTCAGTTTTCGAGAGAAAGAGGACGCATGCCTGTTATGCAGTACTGCAGATCCAGACACTCTCTCGACAACGTTCTCCCAATTAGAAGAAGCGAACCGCCAAAGAGCAACGAAAAACAACGTAGTGTCTCTTGAAGACTCGGATGTGCCTTCTCTGCATCGCGATGCACGATCGATGATCACATCGATACGCAGAATCCGCGAGGAAGATGAACATGCGCTCGAGGAGGCACGTGCAACCGAATCGCTGATCTCTTCCAATCCCTCGCATGCCTGAACAAGAACAACCACTGCGCCAACCAGAGACCAATGCAGAGCACCCCGCCGATACCATCAAAAAATCACGCGAGTACAAGAGACTCGTGGAACTCGCGCTCACGCTGAAAAGGGAAAAGGAATCCCTGACACCCGAACAATTGAAACGCTATGAAGCAACTGCAAAAACGTATGCGGAACGCGTAAAAGCACAGCTCGACGACTTGGCAAACCAGCCTGATACCCAAAAACGTCATGAAGCAGGCGATGCGGTGAGGAAGATACTTGCGTCGCTCGAAGAGCTGCATGCAGAGCGGGTCGACACAAAGGAATTTCGGAAGAAACATGGCATTCCGGAAACGAGTACATTAGTGCATGCAAGCTATGGAAACAGGACTTTCCGTGATCTGATCATTGAGTCGCTCATAGACATTCAAACGTTGGGGTACGATCACGACGAAAACAAAATCACGAACGTACTTGTGTACGATAATGGACAGCGCATAGTGATCGAAGGCACTAGCACGGATGCAACGAAAGGAGCGAAAATGAAAGAACTCGTACAAACATTTATAAACGAAGCAGTACGCGGAGAGGTTGTGGAATGGACGGGAGAAAACCGCCTCGGCATGGAGCTTGAGCGCCATGTGCAAGGAGAAATCTCAAACAAAAGGGAGTTTTATGCGTTGTTTGAGGGAATCCAAATTCTCGGATTGACCGTACAGCCAAGCGGACAGGTCGAAATCGCATACGCCTTGGATCCGGAATCCAATCCCGCTTCGGAAAAAATCGATATCGAAGACCTGCAAGGACTACTCGGAAAAGGCTTGAAAAAAATGAAGGAAGATCCTTCGTGTGCCATCCAAAAAAATACAAAGGCATACGATTTAATGCTTACAAAGAGTGTGGCGCGTCGGATACGACCGAATCCGAAAATCTCCATAGATATCAAGGCCAAGCAGTAAACAACGCCTTTTATCGTCAGGGGGTACGTCCACCTCCTTCAAGATTCGCTCAGCTATGCCTCGATCAGGCGTAGTAGTCATGGTGAGGTGTTTTTGCGAAAAAACCTCGAACCATGAGACATTTTCTACTCCTTCGTCTGCCCCTTCTTCCACTCCGCGATTTTCTTATGGTTCCCGTTCACGAGGACTTCGGGAACTTTCATGCCGCGGAAGTCTTCGGGCCGCGTGTAGTGCGGGTATTCCTTCTTGCGGTCGAGCGCGACGGAGAAACTTTCTTCGTGGGCGGATTCATCTTTGCCGAGCACCCCGGGCAACTGGCGCGCGACGGCATCGATCACCACCATCGCCGGCAGCTCGCCGCCCGTAAGCACGTAATCCCCGATCGAAAGCTCTTCGTCGATCCATCCGTCGATCACGCGCTGATCGATGCCCTCGTAATGGCCGCAGACGAAGAGGATCCACGGTTTCTGACTCAGAGTTTCTACTTTTTGCTGGGTGAGCCGTTCACCGCGAGGCGATAGATAAATGCGGTGAGGACGAGCAGGTAGCGGAGAGCGGGTAGCGGCAACATCCGAACCAACCTCTGACCGCTCATCGCTAATCGCTTCTATCGCCGTCACCAAAGGCTCAACCATCATCACCATGCCCGCTCCGCCACCGTACGGCTTGTCGTCGATCTGCTTGTACGACCCTTTGCCGAACGAGCGGATGTCGTGGAAGCGAATATCAACATGGCCTGCTTCACGGGCACGGCCGAGAATGCTCTGCGTGAGCGGGCCGTCGAACATGCCGGGGAAGAGGGTCAAAATGTCGATGCGCACGGCGAAAGTGTATCACAGGAATACGTCGTCCCGACGGGGATTACACCTCTCTCAACTTCCTTCGCTCGATACTGGGAAACTTTTTCCGCGGCGATTGCGACGGCTTGGGGGGATTGATGATCCTGGTCGCCGCGGAAAACAGCTCGTCATACTTCGTGACGTCCATCGCCGCCTCCGAACTGCCCGTCACCCTTTCAAGCATTCCCTGCAATGCATCGCGCGTCACGCGGATACCCTCCACCACGACAGGGTCCCGCGACTCACCGGCAGTGTCGATCTTCTGCCTCAACTCTACGGCAATAGCTTCGCATGGCGATAAATCGATGGTTTCGGACGAGGATGATCTAGACGACATAGTGCGGCATTGTAATCATCACCGGCGGACGGGCAACTGCAATCCGCGCGTATCCGGCGTAGGATACGATCCATGATCTTCTGCCCCCTCCCCGGCACCCCGACCGTCACCCAAGGTTTCGGTCAAAACCCGGAAATATACGTGCAATTCGGATTTGCCGGCCATAACGGCATCGATTTCGGGTGTCCGGTGGGTACGATCATCTACGCCCCGCACGACGGCGTGGTGACGCTGAAAAACGACGGCGACAAGGGCTACGGACTGTACGTGGTCATCGACGGACCGACCCGCCGCTCGCTCCTCGCGCACCTCTCGGAAACACACCTCGTGAACGGCCAGAACATCTCGCAGGGCGACCCCATCGGTAAGAGCGGGCAATCGGGATTTTCGACAGCGCCGCATCTCCACTGGACGTTCAAACTGATGGACGGCACAAAAGTGCTGAACAAAGACAACGGGTACGACGGCGCCATCGACGTCAGCGAATTCACGCGCCTGTGGCAGGATCAAAACCTGCGCCAGCACGCGGAATACACCGACTTCGCGAAGGAGTACTTGGCGGTGAATTTTCCGGCGAACCAGTACCTGAAAAATCCGGCGCTCTCGTAGTCATGGTTCGTGGCTCACGGCTATGGCCGCTCGTACCTCACCATGACAAACGCACTATGATGACACTCACCCCGTTGTCATGGTGAGGTGCTTTTGCCAAAGCAAAAGCCACGAACCATGACTATACAAACCGTCCCATCAACCCACTCACATCCGTGATCTTCACCTCATCCACCGCCGTCGTCTCCCTCCCCTGCCTCGGCACGAGCCGCTCGTAGAAGTCCGGCACGTCTTCGCGTTGGTACAGCACACCCGTGGCGATGGTCTGCGACGTATCCGTGGCCAACGCGCGGGCTTTCGCGAAGTCGGACGCATCGTGGTCGGGACCGACCGGTCGGCACCGCTCGAGCAGATATGTCTGCGTGGCGAAATGGTTCCACGTCGGGCACGCCTGCAGCATGTCGACGAACGCGAAGCCTCGGTGCCTGATCGCGGCCTTCAGGATCTCGGTCATCTGCGGGATATCGCCGGAGAACCCGCGCGCCACGAACGTGGGCTGGAGAGAGAACACGAAGTCCATGCTCGGGAGCGTGTGTTCGGGAATGCCGTTCGGCGAAGTATTCATCTTCTGATCCTGCCAGGTGAGGCTGCTTGCCTGCCCGAGCGTGAGGCCGTAGTTGGCGTTGTTATGGAGAACAAAAACGATCGGGTAGTTGCTGCGGATCGCGTGCACCAAGTGGCCGACACCCTCGGAGAAGCTCGCCCCGTCGCCGCCGAAGGCCAGCACGGGCAACGTGGGGTTGGCGAGCTTTGCGCCCGCTGCGAAGGGCAACACGCGGCCGTGGAGGCCGTGGAAACGGTATCCAAGAAGCTTATCGGACGTGTTGCCGTGGCAACCGACGTCGTAGCACAGGAGCACGGCGTGGGGCGGGATGCCGCTCTCCACGAGCGCGCGCTTGGTCGCGGTCCAGATGCCGTAGTCGCCGCAGCCGTCGCACCACGTGCAGCGGTTCTCGCAGTGGTAATCCTTCATGGCGGGCGCGCCGACGGAGAGAGGAATCTTCTTCATGGCAACGTGGGGGACATATCGCCGAACGCGTCAAACGGATCGTCGGCTGCGGGCACCGGGGCGAACGGATCGGCCGGCACTCCTTCCGTCGGCAACATGAACTGCGTATCGTTCCCGAACGCCGCGCCGACATCGATTGTCCTGACCTCACGAAGGGCATACCCCGCCGCGGTGGATGCGGACGAATCGTACACGGCATACGTGACCGACGTACTCCCGAACGGGTCCTGCGAGACGGTCATGTCCTGCACTCCCCCTTCAAACTTCAGGAACGTGAGGGGAGATTCCACGGCATCGATCACCACGCTCGCATCACCCGACAAATCGAGTGCTTCCAGCGTGCGCCCCGTCGACCCGACGTACACGACGTACCGCCCATCGGGAGAAAGCTCGCTACCGCCCGGGGTGGCGAACACCGGCGGAAGCTGGCGAATGACACCTTGCTGGGCATCGAGGAGGAACACCTCCGGGCGGAATCCGCCCGTAGCGGGAGCCCCGCGCAGCACGGCGCGTCCGCCGGCGAGCAGCATGATGGCTTCCCACGAATCCGCCGGCTGGCCGGCCGGATACGGCTGCAAGAAATACGGATCGTATGCGG
>DALYDP010000049.1:0-5371 GCA_031973095.1 Candidatus Peribacteraceae bacterium
CCGACCATCCGGCTTCGTCTGCGGACTACGCCGGGATCTCCAACCCCTGCAATGCTTAAGCCCTGCCTGTCACGGCGAAGCTCCTGAAGGAGCGAAGACGGATCATCCCGACCACCTACGATGACCACCAACCAATCGATCGAGGCGATCCTGGAACGCAACAAGCGCGTCGAAGCCGACAAGGCCTGGGAAGGCAGCTGGCTGCGCCGCGGCTTCATCGCGATCCTGACGTACGCGACCGCGGTCGGCATTCTTTGGGCGACCGGCAACAACAACGCGTTCGTGGCCGCGCTCTTCCCGCCGGCGGGTTACCTACTCTCCACGCTGACGCTCCCCTCGCTCAAGCGATGGTGGATCGATCGTCAGGGTTTGCGATAAAGAAACACCCCGCCCCCCTCTTTCTCCGGCGTCAGTCCTTTCATCCGGAAACTGTTACTGACAACGCGGCAGCCAGACTTCAGCGTGGGCCAGATCTCTTTTTCGAAACGCTCCATACTTTTCATGAGCATGTAACAGAAGATCACGTCGGCATCGCTGTATCCCCTACCCCACAGATCGCCGAACCGGATGTGCGCACCGCGAACGGGCAACGACCAGATCCACGCCAGCATATAGGTAAGGAGCGACGCTTCGATGCCCGTGGCACTGGCACCGCGTTTGGCGGCCGCCCGGACCAAGCGTCCATCGCCGCAACCGAGATCGTAGGCGATGTCGCCGGGTGTAACGCCAGCAAACCGCAGCATCGTTTCCTGCGTTTTCATATTCGTCCAGACGTACGGCGCACCGCCCCACCGCGCGCGGATACCCGGCAATCCGACTAAAACCACGACAAACAGTCCGAGCCACAGATAGTCATAGGGCACGAAAACCAGGACGATCGCGGCAAAGAAAAGTTCAAGCACGACGAGATCGTACACCAGTCATCCCTCGGCTCCGCTCGGGATGACAGCAACCCTCATAGAGGCATCGTTCTTCCGTCGGTAAGAACAACGCTGGATGTCTTGTACAACCAACAGAAGCGCATGGTGGAAGCAACTATCTACGTACGTACATTTTGAGATCGTAAAGTCATCGCATGACGTACTGGGTCTATATGCTTCATTGCTGCGACGACAGCTTTTACATCGGTGTCACAAGCAATCTAGAGATGCGCATGCACGAACATCACACGGGGTTCAAGGAGGGATGCTACACGTTCAAGCGATTGCCCGTCGAACTCGTGTATCGGAAGCGATTTCGTTACATATGAGACGCCATCGCCTGGGAAAAGCGCATCAAGCGATGGAGCAGGGCAAAAAAGGAGGCACAGATGATGACGGATTTCGAGCGACTACACATGCTGTCAGAATGCCAAAATGAATCCCATTCCAAAAACCGCGCTGTCATGGTGAGCGGAGTCGAACCATGACGAGGATTAGGCGCGCGAACGCCGCATGGCCCGCAGGTGCACCGCCGCGGACGTAGCCGCCGGCACGAGCAACGAGAACAACGCGAGATCTTCGGGACCAGCGTGCGGCAAGTGCGGCGGCGGCACCTGGCCGATGACGCCGTGCGACGACATGCCGCGCGACATGATGGCGATGCCGCTCTTGGCGGAAGACGCAGCGATCGGACCGGACACCGAACCGGAACCCGCGGACGAATCGATGACGGCGGCGATCTGCCTGTTCCACTCGAATCGATCGCCGAAGATGCCGAGAAGGGCGAAAGGCAAGAGAATGACAGCCAACGAGGCGAGGCGCTTAGGCCACTGGCGCAGCACGCTGAGGCAAAACCACGCCAAGAGCACGAACCCGAACGCCACCATGGGCAACGCCCACGCCAACGTAAGGAAACCGCGAACGAGCTCCAAGCCCGGGATGACGGGCGACAGGATCGTCAGAGCCATCCACATGAGCAGGAACGCCGCCGGCGCAAAGTGCAATAAACGGAATTCGTAATCGGCGCGGCGCTCGCGGAAGTGCGGGTACAACATGAGCGGATACGCGATGCTGATGAAAAAAGCGGCGATCCACAGCAGCCACGGCGACGACACCCACGACAGCACGGCGATCACGATACCCGCGAGGGCTATGGCAGCGCCGAGGATGGCCACGAGGGCCGTTTCCGTTTGGTGCTTCAGGGGCATAGTGGCCGGCTATGGTCCCGTATTTTCACTAACCTGTCAATGATTCGTACACGACGAAAAAGCCACGAAACACGGTGTTCTCAATGCTTTTTGCGCTTCGGCAAGTACTGTGCGCGACTATCCTCTGCCGGGCGGCTCGGGATCACTTCATAGTACTTGGCGCGATACACTTTGTACTGCACGAAAAGGTACGCGAGGAGCGCGGCACCCCACAGCACCCAGAGGAAACGCATGGCAAGATACTGAATCTCTTCCACGCGGCAGATAACGAGCACGAGGCCGGTCCAACCGAACCACGCGCACGCCGTTGCCCACGATTTGCTCACCTTCTTCAATTGAGCGTTCTGCCAGCCCGTGCGGATGCGCGGAAGCACGAACGACGCGACGATGGCGACAACGCAAACGACAAGTAACGCGAGCGCTTTGGGAGCGACGTACGACGCGTTACCGGGATTGGGCCAGAAAATGTAGGTCAGGAAGTCGTTCATAAGTGGGGGTGGAGTCGGCGGTGGGTGAGAACGTACACGATGGTGCCGAGGAGGGCTAGAATGGCGAGAAGCTGGCCGAAGCGCAACCCGATCGTTTCAAGTGGCAGCAGTGGACGAACGAACAAGTAGAGGGCACAGAGCGACGTGGCGACCACCTCGGTGGCGATCACGGCCCTTTGGGAAATCTTCAGTTCCACAAGAGCAAAGAACCCGAGGCTGCCGAAGAGCAGGATGATCAAGAAGAAGTCGAGCTTGGTGGCGAACACCGGGATCCCGAAGTCGCCACGGAAGAACTCGAAGATGAACGTAGCAAACGAAGCCGCGGCGATGCCGACGAGCGTCTCCGCACCGGCACGCTTGGAATGTTTGCGCACGATGAGCAGGACGAACGTCAGGACCGCGAAGAAGAACGCATAGTACAGCTGCACCGGATGCACGGGCACGGCGTAACGGACGCCGATGCTGTCGTATGTAACCCCCCAAAACGCGTCCGTCGGGCGACCGTACGCCAAGCCGGCGAAGAATTTGCCAAGCCAATCGAACGTGAGACCGAAACAGGCAGCGGGCGTGAGCACGTCGAGCCACTGCAAGAACGTCGTGCGCGAGCGGCGACGGCGGATGAACAACACCACCGCGATGCCGATGACGGCGCCGAGGAAGCTGAAGTTGCCGTCGTGCACGTGGAACAGGCGGAACGGATCGTCCCACCGGAGGTACACGCGGTATTCGGCCAATACGGCCATGATACGACCGCCGAGGAACGCAGCACTCACATGCCACCACGCGTCGTCCTTGAAATGCTGGATCGACATTCCGGCGCTCTGTGCCAAACGGAAGAAAAACTCGCACCCCATCCAAATGGCGACGAGCAAGAACAGGAGATGCGTCCACAAGAGGAACGGGCCGATCTGGAAGGCCTCAAACATGGGAATGTTGAATGTGGAAAGTGGAAAGCAGCGAATGAAAACCACATCCGAACATTCACATTCTACATTCTACTTTCTACTTTCTCCATTCATCCAATCGACGGTTGCACCTTTCTGACTACAACATCATTCATCGTGCTGGATATAAATTCGTCAATCGTCACCGTGACCTGCTTTTTGGTGCGGACGTTGCGGACGGTCACGCTCTTGTCGGCGATTTCCTTGTCCCCCATCACGAGCAGATACGGGATGCGCTGCAATTCGCCGTCGCGGATGCGCTTGCCGAGCGAATCGTCGGCGTGCATTTCCACGACGCGGATGCCCTTCGAGAGCAGCTCCATGCCGAGCTCCGTCGCGGCCTTCTCGTGGTTGGGCGCCACCGGGATGATCGCGGCTTGCACGGGCGTCATCCACAACGGGAAGTGCCCGGCGGTGTGCTCGATGTAGATCGAGAGGAAACGCTCGAGCGAGCCCATGATCGCGGCGTGAATCATGACGATACGCTCCTTCTCCCCCGCTTCGTTCTGGCACGTGAGGTCGAACCGCTCGGGCATGTTGATGTCGAGCTGGATCGTGGCCACCTGCCATTCGCGGCCGATAGAGTCCTTGACGAGGAAATCGACCTTGGGGCCGTAGAACGCGGCCTCCCCCGGAGCTTCGACGTACGACACGCCACGGTCCTTCGCGATCTTCCTGATGGCATCCTCGGCACGGTGCCACAGCTCCTGCGTGCCGAGGTACTTTTCGAAGTGCTCGGGGTCGTGGAGCGAAAGACGCACCTGCATATTCTCAAAACCGACCGTCCGGTAGAACGTGTCGATGATGTCCCACACGCGAAGGAACTCTTCTTCCACCTGGTTTTGGCGGCAGAACACGTGGGCGTCGTCCTGGGCGAAGGCGCGCACGCGGGAGAGCCCGTGCAATTCGCCGGTCTGCTCGTCGCGGTAGCACGTCGTGGTTTCGGCGTAGCGCTGCGGCAGGTCTTTGTAGGACCGCGGCACGTGGTCGTAAATCTGCGTGTGGTGCGGGCAGTTCATCGGTTTCATCGCGAACTCGTGCCCTTCGCGCGTGGTCACGTGGAAGAGTTCGGTCGAGAACTTCTGCCAGTGGCCGGAGGTCTCATACAGCTCCTTTTTCGTGATGTGCGGGATGGACACCTTCACGTAACCCTTGGCCTCGCGCAGCTGCCAGACAAAGCCATCGAGCAGGTTTCGGAGCAACGTGCCGCGCGGCGTCCACAGCGGTAAACCGGGGCCGACCAATTCGCTGAACGTGAACAGGTCCAATTCCTTGCCGAGCTTGCGGTGGTCGCGTTTGGCCGCTTCGTCGAGCTGCGCCAAATGCGCGTCGAGGTCTTCCTTAGTCGCGAACGCCGCCACGTAGATGCGCGTCAGTTGCTCGCGGGTTTCGTCACCTCGCCAATACGATCCGGCAATCTTCATGAGCTTGAAGCAGTCGACGGGGATCTCCTTGAACGATTCGACGTGACCGCCGCGGCAGAGGTCGGTGAAGGCTTCGACGCCGTTCGGACCGATGTTCACGTAATGCGAGACCGTTTCGACATTCTCGTTCTTCACCAAATCCTCGATCAATTCGACCTTGAACGGCTGGCCGCGCTCGCGCCAGTACGCGATCGATTCCTCGGGCTTCAGATCGTCGCGGCGGAACGTCTGCGCCTGGTAGATGATCTTCTTCATCTCCTTCTCGATCTTCGGGAATTCGGCGTCCGAGATCGGCGCGGAAAACCGGAAATCGTAGTAGCAACCCGTGTCGATCGGCGGACCGATGGTGATCTGCGTATCGGGCCAGAGCTTGGTCACCGCCTGCGC
>DALYDP010000050.1:0-5286 GCA_031973095.1 Candidatus Peribacteraceae bacterium
ACTTTTTTAATAAAATGCAATAATAACACGCAAGAGGATGCGCCAGCCGCCTTTTCCTTTTCGCGCGCGATCCATACTCTGCGCTACGGACTTTCCCGCATTTTTCACCCAATTCCATGAAGCTCAAACAGCTCTACAAGCGCACGATCGAGATCGGCATCGAGGCCGACCCCCGCGACAAGAAATACATCGAAAAGATGCTAAAAAAGCACGCCGACCACCAGAAGAAACTGGACGGCAAAGAGAAGCGCTATGCCGATGAAGAGCGCACCTGGAACCCGTACAGTGATTCGCGCATCCTGAACGGCACGGGCGAAGAAGACGTGAAGCGCCTCATGGTGGGCGTGGACATCGAAGTGGGCGAAGTGCTGCTGGCCGACCGCCTGCGCGAAAAGGGCGAGAAGATCGACTGCATCATGATCCACCACCCGGAGGGCCGCGCACTCGCAGACCTCGAGAAAGTCATGCCGCTGCAAGCCGACGTCTACCTGGCCGCGGGCGTGCCGATCAACCAGACCGAAAAATTACTCGCTCCGCGCATGGACCGCATTTGGCGCGCCATCCACGCCGACAACTTCCTGCGCGTGGAACGCACGGCGCAGCTCCTCGGCATCCCGATGTTCAACTGCCACACCGTGACGGACAACCTCGTGTGGCGGTTCATGGAAAAGCACTTCGTGCAGAAGAAATGGGACGACCTGGGCGAAATCATCAACGCACTCCACGACATCGAAGAATACGACCACTACGCCGTCAAAGGCAGCCCCGCGATCATCGTGAACGGCTCGTCGTCGAGCCGCCCGGGCAAGGTGGTGGCCACGGAATTCACCGGTGGCACGAACGGCCCCGAAGAGCTGATCGAAGCGCAGGCACACGCGGGCGTCGGGACCATCCTGGCCATGCACTTCACGGAAAAAGAGGTGGAACTGGGCAAGAAGCACAACGTGAACCTCATCCAGTGCAACCACATGGCCGCCGACTCGCTCGGCATCAACCTGCTGCTCGACAAAATCGCGAAGGAAGAAAAGAAGCTCGACGTCCTCGCGGTGTCCGGATTCGTCCGCGTCGAACGCTGATCCCATGACGCCCGCGCTCCGCTTCGCCGCAACCTCTTGGACGTTCTTCCGGCGCCAACCGGCGCTCGTCCGTGCGGCGGCAATGTTGGTATTCGTGCCCATGCTTATCATGGACGTCCTCGACGTCCGCGGCGGCGACACGCCGGCAGAGCAGATCGCGGTGATCGTCGTGCTGTTCCTCGCCGCCTACGCGCTGTTCACATGGGGCGTCGCGTGCACGCTCGTGGTAGGCAAGCGCCTGCTCCAGGCCAAAGCCGGGCGCACACGCACGTCGTTCAAGGCCGTCCAGGCGCAGGCCCGCGGGTTCGTGGCGCCGTTGCTCCTCACCGATATCCTACGCGGCTGCATCGCCATCCTGTGGTCCCTGCCAGCCGTAGGATTCGGCTTGTTCGCGATGACGGCGCTCCAGATCACCTACCTCAATCACGACCCGTTCAACGACGTACGCGCATACTGGTACCTGGCCGGAATGTGTCTATTGCTGCTCCTGCCCCTTGCCTACCTCGCGCTCACGGTCCTCGCGCCGCAAGCGGTGGTCTACGAAAAACTCAGCCCCCGCCAGGCCCTGGTCCGCAGCCGCAAGCTCGTCTGGCCGCGCGCAGCCCGCTCGCTCGGCGTCATTATCCTGCTTACGCTTCTCTGGGTCCCGAGTATGGCGGTCGAATCCCTCATCACGACGTACGCGAGCCCCACGATCGCAACGTTCGCCGCACCGGTCACAGTCGCCCTCGTGGACACCGTGGCGCTCGTGCTCTGGACGCTCTCGCTCACGCAGTACTACAAAGCCCTCGGCGGCAAAGCGAAGGCGACAGATGCGAAGGACGAATAGGTCATGGTTCGGCTCCGCTCACCATGACAGCGACACCATGAAAAACCGCTGTCACCCTGAGCGTAGCCGAAGGGTTACTTCGAGACCGACTCGACGAGCTTCTTGAACGCGGCGGGCTCGTGGATAGCGAGCTCGGAGAGGACTTTGCGATCCACCGCGACGCCGGCCTTCTTGAGCTGGCCGATGAAGACGGAGTACTTGCTGCCCGAAGCGCGAAGCGCGGCATTCAAGCGGATCGTCCACAAGTTGCGGAAGTTGCGCTTCTTCTTCTTGCGGTCCATGTACGCGTGCTGACCTGCCTTGATGAGGCGTTCCTTGGCTTTGACGAAGGTCGAGTGACCGAGGCCCTGGAAACCCTTGGCCCGGTTCTTGATCTTCTTGTGCCGACGGTGGCGGACGATGCCTCGTTTGACGCGCATGGGATCGGGAGGGAGGAGTGCGGGGTGGTGTCACCCTGAGCCTGTCGAAGGGTTAGAGGTTCGGGACGAGGTGGCGAACGTGGGCGATGTTCGTCTTATGCAGGACGAGCGTGCGCTTCTGGCGCTTCGCCTTCTTGCTCTTCTGCTGGAGGAGGTGAGCGCGGCTGTTGCGCTTCATGGCCAGCTTGCCGCGACCCGTCTTCCGGATCCGCTTTTTGGCGCCGCTGTGGGACTTCATCTTCGGCATAAGTGCGCGGAAGTATAAGGGAGAAAAATCAGGGCGCAAGGCCAAAACGTGAAGCAAAAATGACATCCTGGCGAGTTAGGCCTACGAACGGGAGGCCAAGGACGCGAAAGAGGCCAGGAGACCAGCGAATATGCACGAAAGCGAACCAGGCACGTAACGTCCTGGTCTCCTGGCCTCTCGCGCCACTCTCACCTTTTGGGCCGGACAACGGCGAAGAAATCCCTTCCCTGGGGCTTCACGTCCTGTTCAATCTCAGAAACCTCGGCCAAATCCTTCAATAAGCCCTTCAACTTCTGGATGGCATAGTCTTTATTCGAGAGTTCGCGGCCGCGGAGGCGGACGACGAATTTCACGAGATGGCGCTCGCCGAGGAACTCCTTGGCACGCTCGACCAAGCGTTCGAGATCGTGTTTCTCGGTGCGGAAGCCGAACCGGAGCATCTTCGTTTCCGTCTGCTTACTGCCGCTCTTCTGCTTCTTCTCCTTTTTCTGGAGGGCGTAGAGATAGTGGCCGAAATCGTCGATCTTCACCACCGGCGGAACCGCCTTAGGCGACACTTCGATCAAATCGAGCTCGGCGGCTTTGGCGCGCTCGAGAGCGACCGCTATGGTCAACTTCTCCGCTTTGCCCTCATCGTCGATGAGCAGCACTTCAGGAGTCGTGATCTGTTCGTTCATGCGGGGACGCTTCTCGAGCGGTTTCTGGAAACGTCCGGGTATCGTTCGTTGACGCAAAAATTGGATGGGGAAAGACTCGCCCGACTGTACGGAATCGGCGCGTAAAGGTCAACGAACGGTTCGACCGGCTCACCGTGACATTTTTACTTTTCACGCGAGTCGCCCTTTCCGTGCGCACGCACCGCAAGCGTCAGGACTTCGCCACCCTCCGTCGCCTCCCAGTGGGCGGAGCGGACCGTGAACAGCGGCAGGGGCCAAAGCGACGCGTCGCCGCCATCGAGGAGAAGCGCGGTTTGGGCGAACGAACGAAGGCGGGAGGAATCGGCCAACGCGCGGAAGTCCTGCTCGAAGCGTTCGGTGCCGACGGCCTTGAAGAGTTGCGATTCGTAGAGCTGCGGGACCTTGGCATACTGGAGCAGGTCGCCGCCGAGGAACTGCTCGACCGCGGCGATGACAGCGGGATTCTCGCGCTCGGTGAGGGCGAGAAGACGCGCGCGTTCGGATTCGGCAAGGGCGTCGTTCACGGTGAGAACCCCGCTCAGATCGAGCAGGTCGAGGATCGCTGCGCTTCCGCCGGGCGCGGCGGTAATGGTGACGGACAGGTCGGCGGAGGACCCATCGGCGTCCCACGAGTCGACGCCGCCGATCGAACGGACGATCCCCTTCTCGCGGAGGTGCGTGAGGAGCGTTTCGAGCACGGCGAGCGTGCGGACCGCGTCGGCTTTTTCCGGGAGCACGTAGAGGTCGTAGATCTCGCGGTACGACGAGCCGCGGGCGGAGGCCTGAAGCTTGGCGATCTCGCTTTGTTCCGAAAGCATCGCCTTGCGCTGGAGGAGCGGCTTCACCTCGGCGGCGATCGGGAACCCGATGTCGCGCATCGCCGTGATCTTGAGCACGTGGGCGTAGAGCAACCCGACCGAGCCCGCGAAGAGCGAACTACCGAGCAACATGAGCGCCAGCGCATGGCCGGAAACAAGCCGAAGCAGGAGCGAAGGCTTGGTCATCGGAGCACGAACGTAAAGGAAAATGGCGAACGGTAACCGCCGCCGGGAAGTTCGTCGCGCGTGAGGGGCGGAGGCGTGAGATCGGCAACCTCCGGCAACGCGCGCACCGCGTCGACGGCGGCAGCGAGCACCGCCATGGTGGAAGGCTTGGGACCGCTGACCGCACCGCGGGCGGTGACGGTGCGCGTGGACACGTCGACCTGGATGGCATCGATGGACACGGACGCGCCCGCCGGTTCCGCCACGTTACGCATCGCCGATTCCACGCGTGCCTTCATGTCGACCACCGACGGGGCGGAGCGCTTGGCGCGCATGAGCGCATCGTGTTCATCGTCGATATGCGGCAACACAAGCTCGTCGCGGCGATCTTCCAATGAGAGAACTTCCGCGCGTAGCGCACGCTCGTACGCGAGGGCCTCGTCAACCGATACCTGTACCTCGCCCACGCGGAACGTGACCACACGGGGCAAGAGGAAGGTTTGCGACGCAAGGAGCGCCATGAACAGCACGAAGCTGAACGAGAAGAATGGCAGCGCGATCCGCTGGAAAATCGTCGTCTGAACACCCTCGGTTCCAGGCTCGGTGATGACGGGTGTGTTTGTCATGGGTGTTTCTGCTCAGTATAGCAGAAAACACCGCTTTACGCTCCCGGGTGGGTATTGACAAATATATATAATATTCTATTATTACAAAAGAAAGGGACACATATGAAAACGATCTTTTTTCTGTTACTCGCCGTCGCAACGGGAATGGCCACCCTTGCGATGGCAGAACGATTTCCCGCCTGGGAAATCGAAATAAAACTCATGGGCGGAATCGTGTTTTTCGGTTTCGCCCTACCGGCGGGCATGAGCGTCCGCCGCCGATGAACACACGCCCCAACCGGACCGTTTCCGGGCTGGGGCTTTTTTGTGCAAATATCGAATTCCCTTTGGGCCGCACCCCGGAACGGGTGCTGCTGGGTACTACCCTCTACTCTCTACTCTCTATCTTCTACCCTCTCTCATCCCTACACTCTCGCCAGTCCTCTCCCC
>DALYDP010000051.1:0-4691 GCA_031973095.1 Candidatus Peribacteraceae bacterium
AGCTTATTTTGACAATATTCATAAATATGGTACATTTACCATGCTCTTTGGACACATCACCGCAACCCCCGGCTGATGCCGGGAGATAGGAAGTGTCCGTGAAACCATCGATTCTGTCGTTTTTGTTCTTCGCTCCGTTGCTTTCCATGGCCGCCGAGCCGGCGTTCGACGTCGGTCCGCCGGCGTATGCCGTGGCCACGCAACCCCTCGTGTTGCGCCAACCGGGTTCGCTCATCCTCCGTAACCGCGGCATCGCGGTCACCAAGGATGCGTATCCCGACGGCGCGAAAATCACGTTCGACTGGACGTGGACCGAGGGCGTGGAAGAAAAAAAGTACCATGACCATCTGTGCGTCGCCGTCATGACCGACGGCAAGCAACGCGCGAAATGGTCGCACGAACTCCAAGGGGGCGTCGTCGTCCGGTTCAACCCGGGCAGCGGCGGCGTCACCATCGAAGGCTGGTCCGCCGGCAAGGACGAAGGGGAATCCCTCGCGTCCAAAACCGGTCTCGTCTTCGAGAAAGGGAAGTCGTACGCGATCATGGTCGAATACACGAAGACCGAGCTCGTCGTGTCGGTGGACGGCAAGGCCGTCGTCGACGCGAAAATCCCCGCGAAATACCGGGGTGAAGGCGACAAAGTCGCGTTCTATAATCGCGAGAGCGTCGCGGGCATCCCGCACGCCTCAACCCTCGGCAACACCGAGATCATGAAAAAGTAGTTCGTTCTCGTCCAAAGAGCATCGGGGCCGACTCGTCGTCGGCCTCTTTTATGGCGTCGATGGACGGCGTCGTGAACAGGGGTCATTCGTTTTTTGCTCGTTCATATTCTCCCATGCACGCCGTAACCAGCGTCCAGCGTTCTGCCTGAGTCAGATGCGCGAGCGCGGGATCCTGCGCGCACTCCTCCGCAAGGAGATCGACGTCGATCGTGCCGTGGCGTGCGTGTGACCCTATTTTGCCCATGACGACGTCTCGCACGGACGCGTTGGGTGGAAGCACTGCGGGTGCGGGGTGGTCAAATAAGAGCTTCAGGAGATGCCCGCGGGTACGTGCCATCGGCAAGGCGTGACCCGTTGTATCCAGGATTTCTTGTTGCACCTCTGGATCGATCGCGTACGGATCGCCATGCAGTTGCACGTACGTTCGGCGCGCCGTGTTCAGTGTGTCGCTTCTCGGTTCGATCGGGCGTGCATCGGAAAATGTTCGGCGCAGTTCGCGCAAATTCCGATGTCGTCGAATCCTTCGCGTTCTATCCGCTTGTTCGAATAGGTCGTCCGTATTATTTCCCGCATTATTCATAATGGAATTATACAATATTTTATCAAAAAAACAAATTACAGGCCACGCGGACATTGTGCCGATCCGGTGATATTCGGGCGTGCCTCCCGCGTGCCATGCGGATAAACTGATCGCCGTGCAGTCCCTCCAGATCGTCTACGCCTCCACGTCGGGTCACACGGAATACGTTATCGGGCGCATCGCTACGGCGATCCCGGGCGCCGTGGTGACCCGCGTCGAACGCGCGACGCCGGAGACGCTCCTCGCGGGTGACGTTTTGCTCCTCGCGAGCGGTTCGTGGAACACGGGAGGTGTGGAAGGACAGATGAACCCGTACATGCATTTCTTTTTGCGGGGCGCGGCGAAGGATCTCGATTTGAAAGGCAAGAAGGTGGTGATCGTGGCCCTCGGCGACGCGCGCTATCGTTACACGGCGAACGCGGGCAACCTGCTCGAGGAGTACGTGAAGACGCATGGCGGAGTCGTCCTCGGCGAGCGCCTTGTGATCGTTAACGAACCGTACGGCCAGGAGCCCGCGATCGACGCGTGGGCGAAGAAACTTTCCTCCCTCCTCGCGTGATGGTTCCCTTCGACTCCGCTCAGGGCACGCTAGCTCACCATGACAGCGCTCGAATTGATGTTTCACTCTCTCGTCAATGATCAGACGTTCCATCAAGATTGTCGGCGCACAGTGGTTCGACAAGCTCACCATGACACCACGGTTTACGTGCTTATTTCACTCAAGCAAATGATTAGACGTTCCATCAAAATCGTTGGAGCCCAAGGTCAGGGCGTGAACAGCGTGGGTGAGATGGTGGCCAAGGGCCTCAAGCGCGCGGGCTACTGCGTGTTCGGGTACCGCGAGTACATGTCGCTCATCAAGGGCGGTCACAGCAGCTATCAGCTCGATATCTCCCCGGAAGAAATCCGCGCGAGCGAGACCATGGTCGACGTCGTCGTGACGTTTAACCACCACGGACTCGAGAAGAATCTTCGTGACGTGAAAGACGGCGGTATTCTGCTGCATCAGACGGGCGATTGGACGTGGTCCGATGAAGACGCGGCGTCCATTAAAAAGCGCGGCATCACCGTCGTCTACCTGCCGGCCGACGACATTCTCCTGAAGCTCAACGCGAAGCCGATCCTCGCCAACGTGCTCATCACCACCGTGGTGTGGCAGCTCCTCGGCCGCGACATGCGCGACCTGCGCGAAGAAGTGACGAACCAGTTTTCGCACAAAGGCGAGGCTGTGGTGAAGCAGAATTTGAAGTGCATCGACGCGGGCATCGCGTTTTGCACGGAATCCATCGGTGCCCTCGCGGTGAAGCTGCCGCCCGCCGACAAGCAGTGGAAAGATGCGCTCCTCGTGACGGGCAGCCAGGCCATGGGCCTCGGCCTCGTGCACGCCGGATGCAGGTTCTACGCCGGTTACCCGATGACGCCCTCGTCGCCGCTCCTCACGTACCTCGCCGACACGCAGAACGAGACGGGCATGGTGCTCAAGCAAGCTGAGGACGAAATCACGGCCGCCCAGATGATGTCCGGCGCCATGTTCATGGGAACGCGCGCCGCCACGGGCACCTCCGGCGGCGGTTTCGATCTCATGACCGAGACGCTCTCGCTCAATGCGATCATCGAGAATCCGTCGGTGTTCATCCTCGCGCAGCGTCCGGGCCCCGCCACGGGTTTGCCCACGTGGACCGCGCAGGCCGATCTCTTCCTTGCCATCCATTCCGGCCACGGCGAATTCCCGCGGCTGGTCCTGTCGGTGTCTGACGCCGAGGATTGTTTCCGTCTCATGCCCGAGGCCTTCAACTACGCCGAGCGGTTCCAGATCCCGGTGATCGTGATGACCGACAAGCAGTGCGCCGAGGCGCTCTTCACGCATCCGGCATTCGACCAGAAGAAGGCGACGCTCGATCGCGGCGCGCTCGTGACCGATGCGAAGGCGTTGGCCGCCCTGAAAGCGACGGACCGTTACGACCCGTCCGCGAAAGACGGCATCTCGAAGCGGTGGTTCCCGGGCTCACTTGCGGCGACGTACGTGGCACAAGGCGATGAGCATGGTCCCGATGGATCGGTGGACGAGACGGCTGTGAACGCGCAGCAGCAGATGGAGAAGCGTATGCGCAAAGGCGAAGCCCTCGCGGCCGCGTTGCCGGAGCCCACGGTGTACGCGTGCGAGAAGGGGAGGATCGCCATCGATACGAAACCCGGCAAAAAGAGTTACGATCTCGCGCTCGTGACGTGGGGCAGCGCGAAGGGTCCCGTCCTCGACGCGCTGGCGGACTCGTCGCTCCACGGCGCGCGGGTGGCAGTGGTGCACTACGAATTCCTCTGGCCCCTCAAGACCGGTGCACTCGCGTCCGTTCTCGCGGCGTCCAAGCGGGCGGCGTGCGTGGAGGCCAACTACGGCGGCCAACTCAAGAAGCTTCTGAAGGGCGAGGGGATCGATGTCCCGGACCTCGTGCACAAGTACGACGGCCGTCCGTTCTTCGTCGACGAACTCGTCGCCGCGTTCCGCGACCTTTCCGCATGATCCGTCTTCGCCTCCGCACGGGCTTCGTTGGACGGATTCTTTCCGCGTTGGTCATCGGCGCGCTCCTGCTGCCGCTCGGCGCGTCCGCGGCGTTTCCGGATGTGTTCGAGGGATACGAGTCCCGTCGGGCGATCGAGTACCTCCAAGCGCAGGGGATTTTGCAGGGCTACCCCGACGGGCGCTTCATGCCTGCCGGCACCATCAACCGCGCCGAGTTCCTCAAAGTGCTCGTGGCCGCAAAGGTGGCCGCCGGCGAAACCGCGTCATATTCCTCGTGCTTCCCCGATGTGATCGACGAGTGGTACGCGCCGTACGTGTGCTATGCCTTCGCGCAGGGGTGGGTGCAGGGCTACCCCGATGGCACGTTCGGTCCCGAGCGGCCCGTTACGTTCGCGGAGGCCTTGAAGATGCTCGTGAACGTGCGCGGATATCCGCAGGCTCCCGCCGAAGAAATCAGCCGCCGCGGCCTGGATCCCTCGTCGTGGTTTTCGCCGTTCCTCACGACCTCCTTGCTCATCGACGTGGTGTCGTACGAACAGGTGTGGGGCACGAAAGCCGTGCCGCTCCAATCGTCGCTCACCCGCGGGTTCGTGGCGCAGTTGCTCTATCGCTCGCTCATGGCCGAGGCCGCGCTGCGCGTGCCGCTCGCCGTGGCCGGGTGCACCGCCCCGCCCGTATTCCTTCGCATCAAAACGTTCGTCGACGTCCTCATGCCCGCGAAGACGCGCATCTTCCGTCAGGAATTTCGCGGCATCGATGCTTCGGGCGCCGATTGCGTTCTTGCGGCGGACGCGAATCCGTTCGGGCGCGTGACCCCCGCATACGATCCGTATTTCTTGCAGCCGTATCCGGCCGGCCAGCCGGCGGATTC
>DALYDP010000052.1:0-4461 GCA_031973095.1 Candidatus Peribacteraceae bacterium
CCGGAGGCGCGCATGTTCGTCAGCTTCTTGCCCTTCGTGACGTTCACCACGAGGTCTTGGTCCTTCGCGCTCTCGCCGATGATCATGCCTTCGTAGATGTTCACGGCCTCGCCGATGAAGAGCTGGCCGCGCTCCTGGAGGTTCCAGAGGTCGTAGGCAGTCGACACGCCGTTGAGCATCGAGATCATCGAACCGCGGCTGCGGCCCGGCAGGTCGCCCTTGTAAGCCTCGTACGCGAAGAACGAGTGATTGAGAATGCCTTCGCCGCGGGTCTCGATGATGAAGTCGCCGCGGAAGCCGAGGAGGCCGCGCGTCGGGACTTTCCATTCCATGCGGGTGTGGCCCTCTTCCGTCTTCATGTCGACCATCTCGCCCTTGCGGCGGTTCAGCTTGTCGATGATGGTGCCGGCGGTGTGCTCGGGCACGTCGATGATCACCTGTTCCACGGGCTCTTCTTTGCCGTTCGGACCGTCGCGGAGAATAACTTCCGGGCGGCTCACCTGCAGCTCGAAACCTTCGCGGCGCATCTGCTCGATGAGCACCGAAAGGTGCAGTTCGCCGCGGCCGGACACGATGTACGAGTCACTGTTCGGGATTTCCTCGACCTTGAGACCCACGTTCGTCTCCGTTTCTTTCATGAGACGGTCGCGGATATGACGGGTCGTGACGAGCTTGCCTTCCTTGCCCGCGAACGGCGAGTTGTTGACCATGAAGGTCATGCTGATCGTCGGCGGGTCGATGCGAATGGCCGGCATGGGCTCGGCGCTCGGATCTGTCGTGATCGTTTCGCCCACCATGATGTCGGGTACGCCCGCGATGGTGACGATGTCGCCGGCGGACGCCTGGGTCACTTCCATTTTGCGGATGCCCTGCATCTGGAAGATCTTCGTGATCTTCGCTTTGCGGTCGGCCTGGCCCTCCGCCTTCACGATCACGTTGTCGCCCACCTTGGCGACGCCTTCGTACACGCGGCCCACCGCGAGGCGGCCCACGTAGTTGTCGTACCCAAGCGAGCTGGGCTGCATGCGGAACGGCACGTCGACGCGCTGTTCGGCAGCGGGAACGTGCTCGAGGATGAGGTCGAAGAGCGGCGTGAGATCGGTCGACGAATCTTCAAGTTTGCGCTTGGCCATGCCGTCGCGGGCGATGGCGAACACATAGGGGAAGTCGAGCTGCTCATTGGTGGCACCGAGAACGCCGAAGAGATCGAACACCATGTCGACGACCTTCATGGGGCGAGCGGCGGGCTTGTCGATCTTGTTGATGACGACGATCGGGCGCAGGCCAAGCTGGAGCGACTTCTTGAGCACGAACTTCGTCTGCGGCATCGGGCCTTCCTGGGCATCAACAAGAAGCAATACGCAGTCGACC
The DNA here is from genome assembly GCA_031973095.1 of Candidatus Peribacteraceae bacterium. GTDB lineage: Bacteria > Patescibacteriota > Gracilibacteria > Peribacterales > Peribacteraceae > DALYDP01. Next base: position 1,372 of record DALYDP010000052.1, read on the forward strand.
GTGCGGAGGATGCGCTCCACTTCGGAGCCGAAGTCGGCGTGGCCGGGGGTGTCGACGAGGTTGATGCGGCAGCCCTTGTACGAGATAGCCGCGTTCTTGGCGTAAATCGTGATGCCACGTTCTTTTTCCTGGTCGTTACTGTCCATCACCAATTCCCCCACCGCTTCGTGCGAGTTGAAAGCACCACCCTGCTTGAGCAGCTGGTCGACGAGGGTCGTCTTGCCATGGTCGACGTGGGCGATGATGGCGATGTTGCGGATATCCATAAAAAACGTGGAAAGGTCTGAAAGAGGCCGCATTCTAGGGAAAATCCCGATGAAAGCAATTCTTTACGAGTCATGGTTCGTGGCTTTTGTACGACAAAAGCACCTCACCATGACACATGCACGATTCTCGATGCCCTCTACGCGGAAAACGTTGTCATGGTGAGGTGCGAGCGGCCGCAGCCGTGAGCCACGAACCATGACTAGGCACTGCCAGCCTCATGGTCCAAGAGCCATTGCTTCATGGCTTTGCCGTGAGCGTAATTCCCGATGCCGCCAGAGCTGGGAACCACCCTGTGGCAGGGCACCAGAACGCACGTCGGATTCTTGCCGAGGGCGGTCCCCACCGCGCGGACGGCCTTCGGATGGCCGATCATTTTCGCGATTTGCGCGTACGTCCGCGTCTCGCCGTACGGGATCTTCGCGGTCGCCTGCCACACTTTCTTCTGGAACACCGTCCCAGCCACATCGAGCGGTGAGCCGATGAGCGTTTCTAATTGAACAACTTTTGTATTCTGAATACTAAATTTATCCAACTTTTTCGTTTTTAATTTGGGCTCTTTCAAAATTTCTACGTTTGAAATTCCATTCTCCTTTTTCGTCACTTTCAGTCGGTACGGACCAATGACTGCGAGCATCGTGTGCATGCGCGAAGGGTACCACGGTATGATCCGCTCCGTGGAGAAGAACACTCCCCTCTACGAGTTGAACGAACGGTGTCCGATCTGCAACGGAATGCTCATCGAACGGAAGTTGAAAAAACATTGCACGGTGTGCGGCGTGCTCTGCGAAACCTGCTGCGATGGTGGAGCAGCAATCTTTGCGGCGCCTGCCCTGAGCTCGTCGAAGGGCGAAACCTGCTGCGATGGTAGATACGACGCATGAAAAAGCCGCTCCGACCGGAGCGGCAAAAAAAGGGGGGGGGTCGGTATTCATGTTGGCACTGAATCTTCCCCATGCGCCGTTTCGATAGCGAAGCATCTATCTAATCGAAATATCGTGATCGACCGTAGCAACGAGGGTGAAATGCAACAAAGAGAAACCGACACTTTTTTCCGACGTTTGAACAACAAAAGATGGTTCCAAAATCCGGAAATACAATGTTCGCACTTACTGAAGCAAACAATCACTTTTTTCACTTGTCTATCTTGTGCCGCCAAAACGATCTCAGTGGCAACATCCTGCACGTTACTTTCTCCTATGGAACACATCAATACAATGTTGAGGCTGTGTGCGGCATCATTATAATTGATGTTGCAATAGGATTCCATGGTATCCCCCTTGTGTGTCAAAGATCCCGAGAGAAGTGCGACGTGCACCTCCCATAGCGTGATTATACCGTAATCATGGCATGTCAAACATCATGAAAATCCCGTCCGTTGCCGGACGGGATAATGCACGGCCTGGCCCGTGCTGGGTCTAGGTAATCGTTCGAAGGGCTACCTCGAAATCATGGAGGACAACATACGCGTGGCGGAGTGGGAGCTGATCGATCATCTCCTTAGTCACGATGACGATCATCGCCCCTTCGAGCGAAGGCGTGGGATCCGACTCGTTGGGTTGCATGGCGAGAGCCATGCGCTGCATCCAGTCAAGCAACGTGCGAGCGAGCGGACCTTCCTGGCGGACGTCCATGACGATCCACCGAGCGCTGTCGAGCGCACGGGCAAGTTCGTCGAGATCCCGTTCCATTCCCGTCGCCCGTTCGGCGCTGCTTGCATTCGCGAGCGCGACAGCATTAAACGTCACCACTGCCGCATCAGTCCGTGTCCACGATAACTTTGCATACCTCATGGCACTGCCCTCTCTGGTAAAAAAGACCGTGACGACGGACCGTTTCCGCACGTCGTTAATATTAAAGTAATTTTTTTATATATTGTCAAAATTTAACGGACGCCCAAAACACAATCGTTGGGCACTATTTGGACTTCTTCCTCCTCCATACATCGATCTTCGCGAACGGGAGGCACGTGAGAATATCCTCCTTCGTCAGCCATGCGCGCTGCGCCGTAACCACACCATGCGCTTTGGAGAGCCCCTGCACGGAGTGCGCATCACTACCGATCGTGAGCATGCACCCAAGCTCCTTCGCGCGGCGTGCGAGCACGTCGCTTGCATCCAACCGTTGGGGAGAGGCATTGATTTCGATCGCCGTGCCGTGCGCCGCGGCGGCGGCGAACACCGCGTCCCAATCGGCATCGATCGCATCGCGCCGCAGAAGCTCGCGCGCGGTGGGGTGCGAGAGGCAATGCACGAGTGGATGCGAGACGGCTTTCACGAGTCTCGCGGTCTGGGCTTCCTTGGGGAGTCCGAAATGACCGTGGATGGAGGCGGTCACCCACTGAAGCTTCTTAAGCGTCACGTCTTTCAGGAAGAGCGAGCCGTCCTTTTCGATATCCACTTCCGCTCCTGCGAGTATCTCGATGCCCGGCACGGCAGCGCGCACCGCTTCAATCGCCTCCACATATTCATCGATATTGCCGTCTTTCGTCCCGCCAACCATGCCCATCGACGACGCATGGTCCGTGATCGCGATGTACTCCAACCTCGCCGCCTTCGCGGCCTTCGCCATCTCGATCATTGTCGCCGCGCCATCGCTCCATGAACTATGCATGTGCAGGTCACCGCGCAGATCCTCTTCTTCGACCAACGTCGGAAGCCGTTTGGCGATCGCAGCATCGAATTCGCCGCGGTTCTCGCGAAGCTGCGGGGCGATCCACGGAAGCCCCACAGCCGCATAGACATCCTCCTCCGTTTTCGACGCGAGCAATGCCCCCTTATTTTCAGCGGAGCCCTTGTGGACGCCATATTCGTTGATCGTGATCCC
>DALYDP010000053.1:0-4385 GCA_031973095.1 Candidatus Peribacteraceae bacterium
TGATGAGTACTCCTTCGCCCCGTCGATTACTTTTTGCGTACGCATGACGAATGGATGAGGAACTCTTTGTTATCGATGATCGAACGTGTGATCAAAACAGTGCTTGGAATATCTTGCGTCGAACGGTGAAGCGCACCCCTCTCCCGTTGGCGTCGGGTCAGCGGGGAGAGGGGTTGGGGAGAGGCTAGTAATCTCTTCGCCCACGTTTTTTTTACGCACATGGAACACTTTTCCTTGCGTAAGAAGGCTCTTGATGAATGTCACGTCCCGATTCTCCGCAAAATTTCCCTATTCACGAACTCTTTCGGCCGTCCGTACTTCAGGCGGCTGAGCTGCTTGAACGCCTCCGCGGCCTGTTCATCTTTCACGTAGGTCTTGTCCATCCAGGGGCGGGGGACTTCGATGCTGAACGGGCGGGAGGGTTGGCCGTCGATGCAGAGCTTCATCGAGCCCTTGAACGCGTCCACGTTCACGAGGTCCTGCTCGGTGAAGACCGGGCCCATTTCCTTGGCGCCCACTTCGGCGTCCTGCGGGCCGATCTTGTAGAACATCATGGAGCCCACGTTGCCGAACACCGCGCCCTTGAGGCTGGTGGCGCCGGCGAGTTTGCTGTCTTTCTCGAGCTGGTCGATGTATTGGTGCGCGAGAATGAGGCCGAGGCGATATTTGCGGGCCTCGGAGAGGATGGATTCGATCGACGGCGTCACGAAGTTCTGGAATTCGTCGATGTAGAGGAAGAAATCTTTGCGCGCTCCCGCGCCTTCGCGCTGGCGGCGCATGGCTGCGACCTGGATCTTGTTTACCACCATCATGCCGAGGAGCGTCGAGTTGATGTCGCCGATGAGGCCCTTCGAGAGGTTCATGAGGACGATCTTGCCGTTGTTCATGGCTTCGCCGATGTCGAAGCTGCTCTTGGTTTGGCCCACGATGTTGCGGATGAGCGTGTTGGTCGTGAATTGGCCGAATTTCGCGGCAAAGTAGGGGATCATCTCCTGCTTTTCGCGCTGACCCGTCTTGGCCATTTGGTTTTCCCAGAAGCTGCGGACGATCGGGTTCTTGACCTTCGTGAGCTTGTACTTGCCCCATTCGTCGTCGGTGAACAGGCGCACGAGGTCGGTGATCGCGCCACCCTCTTCCTGGTCTTCCATGAGCGTGAGGCAGCCGTTGCGGAAGTAGTCTTGGATGCGCGGGCCGAAGATTTCCTCGCCGAACATCTTCACCATCATGTTCATCGCGTCGAGGGCGATGAGGTCGCGTTCTTCTTCGGATTTTCCTTCGAGGAGGTTCAAGCCCATCGGGCGCTCGGTGTCGGCCGGGTTGAAGTAGATGACGTCGTCGGCGCGTTCGCGCGGGATGTACGGCAGCAAGTCGTCGATGAGCGAGCCGTGCGGGTCGACCACGCACACGCCCTTTCCGTTATGGAAGTCCTGGCGTGCCATGAGCTGGATGATCGACGATTTGCCGGTACCCGTTTGACCGATGATGTAGAAGTGTCGGAAGCGGTCGTCGTTTTTCATGAAGATCTTCTTCTTTTCGCCTCGGGTGGTGTTCGTGCCGAGGAAGAGTCCTTCTTCCGGGACGTTTTTCGGCGCCGGCGCGACTTTGAAGTTCTGCCACTTGATCGTCTCGACCTTGTTGTACTTGCTGTGCGGCAGATGGAACACGCTGGCGAGTTCGGCGGTTCCGAAGAGGAACGGTTTGGATTGCAGCGTTTCCGCGAGGCTGCGGCGCGGGCTGCGGCGCACGAAGCGTTCGAGCAGCGACCGCTTGTTTTCCATCGTGAGACTCTTGAAGCTGTTGCCGCGTACGTCGTTGAATTGCCCGAACGACGCCGATACGGCGTCGAGGATCATGCTCGCGCGGGCGGGGTTGCCGGCAGACGCCACGAGGCGCACGAGTCCGGTGAAGCCGGGGTTGTTCGCTTTTTCGTCGAGCGTTTTGCTGTATTCCTCGACCATCTGCGACACGCGTCCGCCTTCGCTTTTCGGATCGTCGCTGAGCTTGCCGTCGTCCGAGGTGAAGACGTCGACGAGGCTTCGGACCCAGAACATCGGGTTGAGCCACGATTTCTTTTTCGACGTTTTCGCGTTCAACAGGTCGGCCGATTCTTCCTGGAACTTCTTTTGCCAGCCGGACGCGGCGGGGCGAAGGACGATCTGCACGGCGGCGCCTTCGTCGCTCTTGAGCTTCGAGAACGCGTTCGTGATCGAGTTGAGCGGGTCGCTCTTCAGGCCTTGGTAGGTTTTGAACGCGGACACGCGCGGTCCCGCGGGCCACAATCCTTTCGCCGCGACGTGGCTCGTGGGGGTGAAGATGTTGTAGTCCTCGACCTCGTCGATGATGCAGTCGGGGTAAAACGACGTGATTTGTTTTTCGATCAGCGACGCGTACGAACGGGGGCACGCGACGAAGAAGAGGATCTCTCCCGCGAGCGCGGCGTATTCGAGCGCGAAGTACGGCTGTCCGCGCCAGTGGCGGTTGAAGTCGTCGTTGCGCAGAGCATGGAGCGATTGGTACAGGTGGTCCATCACGCCGATCACTTCTTTGTAGTCCTTGCCGAACTGGTCGGCTTCGCTGTCTTTTTCTTCGCGGGATTCCTTTTTCGGGACTTGCAACTGCAGGAAAACAATCTCCTCTTCGCGTCGCTTGTCTGCGGCCGAACGGAGCGCCCAGGTAACGGCGACGGCAAGCGTGGAAACGCCCAGGAGGATGCCGAGAAGGGTGAGGACGGCGGACATCGAAAGTATCGTACCATTGTACCAGATTTCGCGCTTCGGGCCTATACTGTCCGCATGCCTAAAAAGGGGATTCTCGCCTGGCCATGGCTTCTCCGGCTTCAGTTCAAAACCGCCCTTCGCGGCAGCTTGCGGTATGTATTCGGCAAACGAGGTCAGCGCCGGGTGCAGGGTATGAGGTTGTATTACCGTGCGCAGGCGTTGTTCGTGCTGCGGACGGGCGTATCGCTCAGGTCGATCACTCGCGATCGCGAGGTGCGCCTTTGGATTGACGGGGAGGATGCATTCGCCCGGCTCGGATACCTTATCGGGCGTTCGCGTGCGACCATCGTCGTTCAAATGTTCATTTGGAAAGATGACGATACGGGGAGATTGGTGGCGCGTTGGTTGCTCGAAGCGGCGGATCGCGGAGTGTCGGTTGATATCGCGAAGGAGGCGGTGGGGGATTTTTTTGAATCCGACAAAGATTTTTTAGGAACGAAAACGTCAAATGATGCTCTCTGGAAGGCGTTTTGGAATCATCCGAACATTCGCGTGTCGCACGACACCAATCACGATCATGCCAAGGTGTATGTGTTCGACGGTCAGACGGTCGTGCTTACGGGCATGAACATCGCAGATGAGTACCGTTTCGCATGGCACGATGTTGCCGTGGAGTTCCACGGTACGCAATTTGTCGAAGAATTTTTGGCGAGGAAGCCCGGTGCGGCGGATGATCCCATCCGCATCGTGACCAATACCGAAGAGCGAAAGGAAATTCGCCCGATGGTGGTATCGTTGCTTCGCGGAGCGCGCGAACACGTCGTCCTTGAGCACGCCTATGTTTCGGATCCGGACGTTGTTGACGAGCTCATCGAGCTGACGAAGCGCGGCGTCGCATTGACGGTCATCATCCCCCGAATGGTCGATTTGCATCAGCAGGCGAACATGCAGACCGTCGGGCGTTTGATCACAGAGGCGGGGCGTTTCTCGACGAGGATATTGCTCTATCCAGAACCGTCGCATTCGAAAATTCTCCTCGTCGATGGGAACACGGCCTTCCTAGGTTCGGCGAATCTGTACAAAGGCTCCCTTGATCACATGGGCGAAGTGAACGTGCTGATTCGCGGGAGATTCCGCGTGCTGTGGCGCCTTCGCGAAATGCTGCGTCAAGACATTCTTCGCAGTGAAGCGGTCTCGAGTCCGCCGCAGCTGCGGTGGCTTTCTCGATGGGCGGCGTGGTTGGGGCTTTAGGTTCCCGGGTGCGCTTTCTGCCAATCGGCATAGACCCGATCGACCATTTCGAGGAGCGACTTGATGGTCATGTCCTTCTTGATGAAATACTCGTCCGCTCCCAAGTCTTTGCCCCGTTCGCGCGATTTTTCGTCGGCGAAATTCGTCAGCATGATCACGGGGAAGGCGCGGGTCGATTTCGGATACTGTTCGAGTACTTGGAAGCCGTCGACCTTTGGCATGTGGATGTCGAGGACGAGGACCTGGGGAAATCGCTCCTGGAGCGCCGCGAGCGCTTGTTCGCCGTCTTCGACCGCTCTGATCGGGAATCCCGATACGGAAAACTTCTTCACATAGAGATTGCGAAGCACGGGGTCGTCTTCGGCGATGAGGATGTCCGGCTTGATCATGTTTACTCCCCAGTATACCGGAAATTGC
>DALYDP010000054.1:0-4373 GCA_031973095.1 Candidatus Peribacteraceae bacterium
CTTGGACGCGGACTTCTCGGCCGCCGCCGCTTCCTTCGCAGCTTCTTCTTCCTGGATCTTCTTCAGCGTCTCGGCGTCGATGGGCTGGAGGGCTTTGATGGAGAGGCCGATGCGGCGCTCGTCGACGTCGATGTTGATGACCTGCGCGTCGATCTTCTGGCCGATCGTGAGGGCCTCGGACGGGTCCGTGACCTTGGCGTGCGAGATTTCGGAGAGGTGCACGAGTCCGTTGATGTCCTTCTCGAGGCGGACGAACGCGCCGTAGTCGGCGAAGCGCACGATGCTGCCGGAGACCTTCTTGCCCACCGGGTAGCGCTCGGCCACCTCTTCCCACGGGTCCTTCGTCATTTGCTTCATGGAGAGCGAGAGCTTGTCGCCGTCGATGCCGATGACCTTCACCGTGACGCGGTCGCCCATCTTGGCGTGCTCGGCCGGGTTCTTCACGTGGCCCCAGGCGATTTCCGAGATGTGCACGAGACCTTCGAGGCCGTCGAACGTCACGAAGAGGCCGAACTTCACGAGGCCGGAGACGAGGCCTTCCTTCACTTCGCCGATCTTGAGTCCTTCGAGGGCCTTGGCGCGCTCTTCGCTCATGGCTTCGCGTTCGGAGACGACGATCTTGCCCGCTTCTTCGTCCATCGTGACGATCTTCACCGTGAACGTGTGGCCGACGAACTTGCCGAGGCGGTTGATGATCTCGCCGGCGTCGGCGTTATTCACGCGCGGGTAGTTGAGCGGGGAGAGCTGCGAGACGGGGAGGAAGGCGCGGATGCCGTCGATGTTGGCGATGAGACCGCCCTTGTTGGCTTCCTGAGCCGTGAACTTCATCGTTTCGTCCTGCTCCGTCAACGTGTGGAAACGTTCCCAGGCCTTCTTCTGGCTGGCCATGCGGAGCGACAAGACGACCAAACCCTCGTCGTTCTCTTCTTCGAGGACGAGCGCGGCGACGTCCATGCCCTCCTGGAGTTCGCGGAACGTGTTGAACGAGTCGCGGAGTTCGCGGCCGGCGATGATGCCGGTCGTGACGCCGTTGAGGTCGACGAGGATTTTGTTCTTCCCTTTGTACACGACGGAACCTTCCACGAGTTCGCCCGGCTTCGGGCGGAACACCGGGGGGGAGTTCTTCATGAGTTCTTCCATCATCGCGGTCTGTGCCGCCTGGGATGCTTTTGCCATAAAGAAAGTGGGGTGCGAGGGGAGGGATAAAGGTTGAGCTCTCGCACGAGCAGCTCAATGCCCGAATAGTCTGCCTTAAGAGCGGATATTGTCAAATGGGAGAGTCAGAGACCGTAGACAGGAAATCACCCGGCCGATCCGGTCTCTGATCTCTGATATCTGATCTCTGGCCTCTGGCCTCTTGTCTCTCGTCGTCACAACGTCGTTTTCTCCGTCTTCAGCGCTGTCATGTCGTCCGGGATCTTCTCCGTTTGCGACGTCTTGGGGTTGTACACGCGGTAGAGCAGTTCGATGCATTCTTTGGTGTTCAAGCGCTTAGCGTGGAGGCCGATGTTCTGGAGGCCAGAGAGCACGAGCTCGCAGCGTTCGTTGAGCTGCTTCTGCAGCGTCGGAAACTCGCGATTGCGCGTCATGGCCTTGCCTACGCTGTCGTCGAGGTGCATCCAATCGAGGAAGTTTTCGATCATCGTCTTCTTGCGGGCGGAGTGGTCGAGCGGGACCACGACGTAGAACCGTTTTTCCATGATGTCGGCGACTTCGATGAGCTTCTGCATGAAACGGACGTACGAGTCCGTCTGATCGCGGAGGAGTTGGCTTTTCTGTTTTTGGCCGGATGCTTTCACCTTGCCCAGGTACTCGTCGATGTTCGTGCGCGTGGAGCGGATCGAAATCTGGATCGGGAAGCTGAGCGAGTTCACGAACGAACCGTACCCGGCGATGATGCCCTGCTGCTCGGTTTCGCTCTTGAGGTTGAAGTTAAGCGCCTCGACTTCGAGCACCGCGCGGAGACCGCCGTTCTTGAGCACGATGGCGTTACCGCGGATTTCGGCCACGGGCAGAAAGCGCTGCGTGGTCGCGAGCGATTGGCGTTTGCGGGCCTGCACTGTGCTCTTTTCAGGCATGGGAGGCGGGCGGGTGGAAGATGTCCTGGAACAGTTTCTTGCCGTTCTCGTTCTCGAGGTCGGCGATCTCGGATACTTGGAGGGGGCTGACTTTCACGCGGTCTTTCTGCACCGGGCGGGGAGGGATCGAAGAGCCTTGCTCGGCGATCGGCGTTTCTTCGAGTGCGTACTGACGTGCATCTTCTTCCGGTCCGTGTTCGCGCGACATCGGGCGGGCGCCTTCGTGGTCGAGGAACGCACTGAGGCGGCTGATGTCGCCCACGGGTTGTTCGTCCTTACGGACGACCGTGCGCGCGTTGGGGTTCGGAGCGGCGAACGACAACGTGTTCACGGAGATGCCGCGGCGCGGTCCGTAGACGCGTGTTTGGGGCTTCTGAAGACGTTCGATGAAGAGGAAGAGCAGGTGCGTGAGCGAGAGGTCGTTGATTTTCACGAACGAGAAAATGACCGCGAGCACGCCGGGGATCCACACGATGATCGTGATCGGCAGCGGCACGTAACCCTGCACTTTTTGGATGCTCGCCCAGATGGCGTAACTAAAACCGATGCCAAGCATCGAGATGATGATCTGCTTGAGGGTCAACGGACCGACGATGCGGTCCTCGATGTAGACGTTCTGCGGGATTTTGACGGGTTCGATGGGCATGTGTGTTTATATGAGGGCTTCGTCTTATTGTAGCAGAAAACGGGGATTTTTCCCACAGCGATGGTTGTCGGGGCTTGGCGCACCAAGCCCCGACGCCGTTATGCGACAGAAACAGCCTCTTTCGATGATTTCTTAGCCTTTTCACCATGGAGGAAGTCCAGTTCATTCTCGCCCTTGGCGACCACGTGGATCACGTCGCCGGGCTGGAAGACGCCCTTCAGGATGTGTTCGGCCAACTCGTCTTCGATGCGCTCCTGGATGATGCGGCGGACCGGGCGCGCGCCGTATTCGGGATCGAAGCCCTTTTCCGCGAGCATGTTCACGGCCTTCGTGTCGAATTCGATGTCGTAGCCTTGCGTCTTGAGGCGGGCTTCCAGGCCGTCGAGCTGCGTGCGCACGATCTTGCGGATGTGCTGCTGGTTCAGCGCGTTGAAGACGATGATGTGATCGATGCGGTTGAGGAACTCGGGGCGCAGGTTGTCCTTGAGCGTCTTGAGCACTTCTTCGCGCTTGGCTTCGTAGGCTTTCTCTTCGGCGCCCGCTTCATCGGCGAGCTTGAAGCCGATTTTCGCTGCCTGCTTCGTCAGCACTTCGGCGCCGAGGTTCGACGTCATCACGATGATCGTGTTGCGGAAGTCGACTTCTTTGCCCGCGCCGTCCGTCAGCACGCCGTCTTCCAAAATCTGGAGGAGGACGTTGAAGAACTCGGGGTGGGCCTTCTCCACTTCGTCGAAGAGGACGACGGAGTAGGGCTTGCGGCGCACGGCTTCGGTCAGCTGGCCGCCCTCCTCGTAGCCCACGTAGCCAGCGGTCGTGCCGGTGAGTCGCGAGACATTGTGGCGTTCCATGAACTCCGACATGTCGATCTTGATGAGCGCGTCTTCACGGTTGAACACCTCGCGGGCGAGCGTGCGGACGAGTTCCGTCTTGCCCACGCCCGTGGGGCCGAGGAAGAGGAACGAGCCGATCGGGCGCTTCGTGTCGCCGATGCCCACGCGGGAGCGGCGGATGGCGCGCGCGACTTTCTTGATCGCGTCGTCTTGGCCGATGACCGACTGCTTGAGGTGCATCTCAAGGTTCGAGAGGCGCTTGGCTTCGGGCTTGAGGAGCTTCGTCACCGGCACGCCCGTCATGCGGGCGATCACCGTGGCGATGTCGTCGGCGTCGATGGCGATCGGCGTGCGCACGTCGCCGTCGGCCGCGGCCAGGAGGCGGTCGCGCTTTTCTTTCAGCTCCTGCTGCTCTTGCTTGAGCTTGAGCGCCTGGTGGTACTTTTGCTCTTTGACGGCGTCCTGCTGCTTGGCGGAAATTTGCTGGAGCTTCAGTTCGATTTGGTCGAGTTCGGGCGTGGCCCTGGCGTGCTGCAGGCTCTTGCCGGCCATCGCTTCGTCGAGGACGTCGATGGCTTTGTCCGGCAGGAAGCGTTCGGTGATGTACCGCTTGCTCAGTTTCACCGCGGCTTCGAGGGCTTCGTCGGAGATGGCGAGATGGTGGAAGTGTTCGAACGAACCCTTGAGGCCCGTGAGGATCCTGATCGTGTCCTCGATGCTCGGTTCGCCCACCTGGATCTGCTGGAATCGGCGTTCGAGGGCGCGGTCCTTTTCGATCGTGCGGTACTCGTCGAGCGTCGTGGCGCCGATCACCTGGAT
>DALYDP010000055.1:0-3682 GCA_031973095.1 Candidatus Peribacteraceae bacterium
TACATCGGGGAACACTTCCGCCACGAGCTCTTCCCCACGGCGCTCAGCGGTACGTGGTTGAAATTCAAAAACAACATCGGCGTCGGTGCATACCTGAACCGCAGCATCCAGGAGATCTACGAACCGGGTTCGGTCATGAAGCCCATCACCATGGCCATCGCCATCGACCAAGGTGAAGTGGCGCCGAGTGACGAGTACCTCGACAGGGAGCCGATCAAGCTGCAGGACGGCCGCGAAATCTTCAACAACGACCGCGCGTTCTACGGTCTCGTGAACATGACTAATTGCTTGGAATTTTCCATTAATACGTGCATGACGCACATCTCGGGCAAGCTCGGCGCGAAGTTGTTTTCCCGCATGATCGAACGCTTCGGGTTCGGGCGCATTACGGGTATCGAGCTTGAGGACGAGCTGCCCGGCGAAGTGCACCCGTGGCGCGAATGGAGCGACGCGTTGCTCGCCACTGCATCGTTCGGCCAAGGCGTGTCGGCCACTCCCCTGCAAATGATCGTGGCAAGCGCCGCGCTCGCCAACGGCGGCAAGTTGCTGAAGCCGACGATCGTCGACCGTGTGGTACACCCCGACGGCAGCGTCGAGTACACGGACGTGACGGTGGTGGACCAGGTGATCACTCCCCAAACCGCCGATACTCTTACGGCGATGCTTGTCAGTTCGGCGGAAAAGGGTTTCGCCAAGGTGGGGCGCCCGCAAGGCTACGTGGTCGCCGGCAAAACGGGTACGTCGCAGATCGCCGGTCCGGGCGGGCGGTACGAAACGGGCACGGGTTCCACCGTCGCCTCCTACATGGGATACGACGCGAAGAGTTCGCGCTTCATCGTCCTCGTGAAGATCGACCGTCCGAAAGGTTCCATCCACGGTGCCACAGCCGCCGCCCCGCTCTTCAAGGAGATGTCGGCATTCCTGTTCAAGTACTACGGGATTCCGCCGAACAGGAAATAGCGTGAGGGAACCATGGTTCCCTCACGAGCTCCCTCCTTCAAGGTGCGCTCAGTTAAGGAAAAATTTAACATCATTTCACCATCACGCGCTTCGCCACCCTTCGACAGGCTCAGGGTGACACATGGTCAGGGTGACATATGGAATCGCGTCACTTTACGGTGACGCTTTTCGCAAGATTCCGCGGCATGTCCGGGTCCTTGCCCCGCTGCACCGCCAGGAAGTACGAGAGGATTTGGATCGGGATGACGTTCACGATCGGCTGCGCGGGGCCCGCGTCCGGCACCTTGATCCACTCGTCGTAGATTTCGTTGTTGTCCGGCGCGATGCCGATGATAAATCCGCCGCGCGCCTTCAGCTGGATCGCGTTGCTCAAAATGTCCGGCAGCGTTTCGTCGTTGCCCGCGAGCACCACGCACGGCGTGCCTTTGTCGATGAGCGCGATGGGTCCGTGTTTCAACTCGCCACCCGCGAATCCTTCGGCGTGCACGTTGCTCACCTCCTGGATCTTGATCGCGCTCTCGAGCGCCAACGGGTAATTCCACGACTTGCCGATGATGTACATGTCTTCCTCCGTGTTCACCTTTTCCGACAGGCGTTCGATGCGCTCGGCGTAGCGCGGGTTGAGCATGTCGTTGATCATTGATGCCGTTTCGAGGAGCAGCTTCTTCCCTTCCTGCAGTTTGCCCGCCAGTGCGTGCGCCACGAGAAGCAGCACGGCCAATTGATTCGCGAACGATTTGGTCGCGGCAACGGCGCGCTCGGGACCCGCGTGGATGAGCAGGGTGTAATCAGCGGCGCGGTCGATCGACGATCCTTTGACGTTCACGATGGCGAGGACTTTCGACCCCTTCGACTTCGCGACGCGCATGGCTTCCAGCACGTCCGCCGTTTCGCCCGATTGCGACACGACGATGAGGAGGCTCTCGGGCTTCAGGAAGTGGTGGTACACCGTGAACTCGCTCGCGGGCACGACGTTCACGTGGTGTTCCGCGACGACCGAGAAAAAGTACTCCGCCGCGGCGCATGCCTTGTGCGCGGTCCCACATCCCACGAGGAACGTGCCGCGCGCGTTTTTGATCGCGTCGGCGATCGTGCGGATTTCATCTTCGTTCTGGTTCACCGCGCGGGCGACGCACTCCTTCTGGTCCATGATTTCCTTGAGCATGTAGTGCGCGTAATCCCCTTTCTCCGCCTGCTCGGCGGTCCACGTGATCTCGATCTCGCGTTTGGGCTTTTCGGCGCCCGTGTAGATGTCGCAGAAGAGCACGGTCTTTCCGTCGGTCACGACCATCTCGCCGTCGTCGAGGTACTGCACGGTGCGCGTGTGGCGCATGAAGGCCGGCGTGTCGGACGCGACGAAGTAGCCGCCCTCGGCGTCGCTCGGGCCAACAGGTTTCTGTACGCCCACGATCAAGGGTGAGCCCGTGCGCGCGGCGACCAAGATGTTCGAGTTCGCATGAATGGCCACGATCGCGTAGCGCCCGGTGAACCGCCGACACGCCATCTGCACGGCGCGCGCGAAGTCGTTCGTTTCTTTCATATACTCCTCGATCAAATGCGGCGCGACCTCTGTATCCGTCTCCGACACGAACACGTGGCCTTTCGCTTTCAGCTCGTCACGCAGTTCCTGGTAGTTCTCGAAGATGCCGTTTTGCACCACCGCGATCGTTCCTTCTTCGTTGAAGTGCGGGTGCGCGTTCGCCGCCGTCACGCCGCCGTGCGTGGCCCAGCGCGTGTGCCCGATTGCGAGTCCGCAGTCGGAACTGAGCGTCGAACCATCGACGCCCGAAATTTTTCCGATTTCCTTCTTATGACAGAGGACATCCCCTTTTTTCCACGCCACGCCCCACGAGTCGTATCCGCGGTATTCCAGGCTTTTGAGGCCATCCACCGCCATGACCGTCGCATCCTTCCTTTCACCGACATATCCGAAGATTCCGCACATGTGTACTGGGTGTATCGAAGTACGCACGACATTGTAGGCTTCGTCATCCGGGGCAATCATTGCGTTTTAGCATTTTTGGCGTTTCATATGCAAATGGTGCGACACTATTCCCTTTTTCCCTCAATGGAGAGGCTTGGCGTACGTGCTTCGTTGACCCCTTCTTCTTGACTCCCCCTCCCCCCTCCCCTACCCTCCGCTCACCCAATTTTCTATGCCGATCACCAAGTCCGCCGTCAAAGCCGCCAAACAGAGCAAGGTCCGCCAAACGCGGCTCCTGCCCTACAAGACGCAAATGCGCACCCTCATGCGCAAAATGCGCGATGCCATCAAGGACGGCAAGAAGGATGACGCCCAAAAGCTCCTCGCGAGCGTCTATAAGTCGATCGATATGGCCGCCAAGAAGAACATTATCCACCGCCGCAACGCGGATCGGAAGAAGGCTTCGATGGCCAAGCTCCTCGCGCCGAGCAAAAAATAAAGAGTATGAAACTGCTCGCGCTCGACGTCGGTGAGCGCCACAGCGGAGTTGCGTTTTTCGACAGCGCGATCGATTTCGTCATCCCGCTCGATACCATCCACCACAAGAGCGAACTCGAGTTGCTCGACGCGGCCGATGCGGTGTTGCAGCAGCGCGGTGTGAAAGACGTCGTCATCGGATTGCCGTTGCTCCTCTCCGGTGTCGAAGGATCGCAGGCGAAGTTCGCGAAGATGGTCGGCACGCAACTCGCGACGCGCGGGTATTCCGTCGATTATATCGACGAGCGTTTCACCACGGAT
>DALYDP010000056.1:0-3679 GCA_031973095.1 Candidatus Peribacteraceae bacterium
GATGGACGCGAGATCGTCGCCATCGATCGAAAGCGCGGACGCCACGGCAGTCGCGCGGAGCGTTTCGCGGAGCTGGTGGTCGAGGGCGGACGTGGAACGAAGGAAGAGCACGATGGCAAGAGTCCCGACGGTGAAGATGAGAACGAGCGCGCCGACGAGCATGGGACCATGCACGCGCAGGAACCGCATGAGACGAAGGCGACGCGGCGTCGTCTCGAGCGGGAGGTTCAGCCTGCGAGTGAAGATGTTCCCATTCATGAAGCGATGGGGAGATCGAGGATCATCGTCGTTCCCTTTCCTTCAACGCTCGATACCGAGAGCGTGCCGCCGCCGCGTTCGACGATGCCTTTGCAGATGTAGAGACCGAGACCGTTGCCGACGGGCTTGTTTCGGTACGCGTTCTTGCCGCGCGTGAACTTCTGGAACATGCGCGGGATCTGGTCGGCCGGAATGCCGCAGCCGTGGTCGATGACCTCGATGCGGACCATCGCGCGCACGCGCGACACGCGGACCACGATCTCGCTGCCGGCAGGCGAATAGCCGCGGGCGTTCTCGAGCAGCTCGCCAAGCACGCCGGCCATGAGCTTACGATCGATCATTGCGAGCGGAGCGTCGCCGCCGCGGATCACCCGAACACGCTGCTTCTTGAGCTCGAACGCCGAACGCATGGACGCGACGACTTCTTCCGCAAACGACGCGACATCGACGTTTTCCGCATGGTACGAAAAGTTATCACCCTGAAGCCGGGCAGCATCTTGGAGTGAGCGAATGATGTGATCCATGCGGTCAACGCCAAGCTGCAGCTGGTCATACGCCTCTTCGTCCTCCTTCGTTTTACCCTCTTTCTTGCGGTCGCGCAGGATCTCCAACCACCAGCGGAAGGTCGAAAGCGGCATGCCGAGTTGGTGGGTGCCAAGGTCGAGAAGCGCCGTGCGTTCGATCTCAAGCTGGCGGAGGCTTTCGAATTTGCGGCGTTGGATGACGGAGAATGAAAACGCGGCGAGCATTGCGCCGCCCGCAAACACGAATAGCAACGCGACCGGCGAAAACACGCTCAGCGTGATGGCGGAAAATTCGTCGGCGTTCATATCGATGCCGAAGACCGCCACGGTCCTGCCATCCGGTCCTATGACCGGCGCGTACCCGGACACGAGCGCTCCCCACTTGTCATACGTGACGTCATGATCCACCGCGGGATACAAAAACCCCTCGCGGAAGGACGCCATGTCCGAAATATCATACGCCTCCCCGGGAAGCGCCGGATCTTCGTCATCCTCGGCGTCGGCTCCGTCGCGGTCGGACGCAACGTCAGGAACAAACTCGTCGGCATCCGCGACGAACCGAACGACGTCGGGGTCATTCGTCGCGCGGACAAGGTACGCGTACCGCGCACCCGGCGTGACCAAACGGATGTTCAATAATTGGGTCATGAGACGTCGATACTCGACGGTATCCATGTCCGACACATCCTGCACGGCAGCAATATCAGCGGGATCGAATTGCATCGCCGCGATCGCCGCGATCGCACTCAAGTGGGAGCGTAATTGCTGTGACATGACGGCTTCCGAACGGACGTACAACATCACCCCCAGAACCATCACAAACAACACGATCGCAATAGGTACGACCGCCTGCCTGACCCAACGGATGCCGCGCGAGAAGAGGGGGATGATATGCATGTTGGTTTCTCATGAGTATACCAAATTCCCGCCTATTCCGCCAGAGCAAGCCACGCTGTACACTTCCGCCATGCAAAAGATGATCCGATGTCGTTCCGCTCTTGCGAAACTACGTCGGACAAGTCACTTTTCCTCCATATGAAGCCATTAACGACAGATCAAATCCGGCAAGCATATCTCGATTTTTTCGCGTCCAAAGGCCACGCGATCATCGCCGGCGCGCCGCTGGTCCCCGAGAACGACCCGACCGTGCTCTTCACGACCGCGGGCATGCACCCGCTGGTCCCCTACCTGCTCGGCGAGAAGCACCCTGCCGGCACGCGCCTCGCCGACGTGCAGCGCTGCGTGCGCACGGGCGACATCGACGAAGTCGGCGACAACTCGCACCTCACGATGTTCGAAATGCTCGGCAACTGGTCGCTCGGCGATTACTTCAAGAAAGGAGCCATCGAATGCAGCTTCGAATTCGTCACGAAGGTACTGGGCATCCCGCTCGAAAAATTCGCGGTCACGTGTTTCGAAGGCGATGCCGACGCCCCGCGCGACGAGGAATCGGCCGCGATCTGGGAATCATTGGGCGTTCCGCGCGAACGCATCGGCTTTTTGCCGAAAGCGAAAAACTGGTGGGGACCCGCCGGCGTCACCGGCCCCTGCGGCCCGGACACCGAGATGTTCTACTGGGTGGGCCCGACGGACCTGCCGCCCCCGGGCAGCAACCCCGCGACGGACGACCCGAACTGGCTCGAGATCTGGAACGACGTGTTCATGCAGTACAACAAGCAGGAGGACGGCACGTTCGTTCCGCTCGCGCAGCAGAACGTGGACACGGGCATGGGCCTCGAGCGCGTGGCCGCCGTGCTGCAGGGAGTTGCGAGCGTGTACGACACCGACCGCATGAAGCCAGTGATGGACCGCGTGACGACGGACCGCTCGACGCCTGAACGCGTCCGCCACGCGCGCATCGTCACCGACCACCTCAAGGCCGCGACCTTCATGATTGCCGACGGCGTGCGCCCCTCGAACGTGGACCAAGGCTACGTGCTCCGTCGCATCATCCGCCGCGCCATCCGCTCGCTGCGCCAACTCGGCATCCACGACCAGAACGCGTGCATCGCCATCGCCGATGAAGTGTTGGCCCAGTACCGCAACGCGTACCCGCACCTCGCCACGCACGAGAGGGCCATCCTCGACACCCTCTCCCAAGAAGAGCAACAATTCTCGAAGACATTGCAGGAAGGTCTCAAGCAGTTCACGAAAACCGTTGAACACATTTCTGGTTCAACCATCGACGGCCAAAGCGTGTTCCACCTCTACGACACGTACGGTTTCCCGCTCGAACTGACCAAGGAACTGGCGGCGGAAAAGGGACTGTCCGTGGACGAGGCAGGCTTCGCGAAAGCGTTCGAAGCGCACCAAGCCCTCTCCCGCGCCGGCGCGGAACAAAAGTTCAAGGGTGGCCTCGCCGACAACTCGGCCGAAACGACGAAGTTGCACACCGCGACGCACCTGCTCAACGCCGCGCTGCACCGCGTGCTCGGAAACCACGTCATGCAGAAAGGAAGTAACATCACGGCGGAGCGCCTGCGCTTCGACTTCACGCACCCGGACAAAATGACGCCGGAGCAGATCGCTGAAACGGAAAAACTCGTGAACGAAGCCATCGCCGCGGACCTTCCCGTGACGTTCCACCTCACGGACGTCGACGGCGCGAAGGCGGAAGGCGCGATCGGCGTGTTCGACGACCGGTACGCGGCGGAAGTGAAGGTGTACGTGATGGGCGATCCCGAAGCGAAGACCGCCGGCACGGGGAAAGTCGGCGATCCTTCGACACGCTCGGGACAAGCTTTCAGCAAGGAAATCTGCGGCGGCCCGCACGTGGCGCGCACGGGCATGCTCGGGTCCTTCAAGATCCAAAAGGAAGAAAGCTCGTCTGCCGGAGTCCGAAGAATCAAAGCAGTGGTCTCCGGAGGACCGGCAGACATAGAAATGGCAGGACAAGC
>DALYDP010000057.1:0-3466 GCA_031973095.1 Candidatus Peribacteraceae bacterium
ACTTCTTCTTCGCGGCCGCTTTCGGCTTGGCCAAGGCTGAAATCTCAAGAGCCAAATCCTTCAACCACACGGCAGGCTTCTTCTTGCCCTCGAACTGCACGGCGTCGATGCGGAGCGTATTGCTGCTGATTTTCCACGACTGGTTCCGGGAGAGCAGGCGCATGATGTCCTGCGCTTCCACGCGGGGGCTGAGCGTGAGCACGAGTTCGCGCTGGCCGCGACCCTTGTCTTCCGACTTGATGCGCACCACGCCGCTGCGTCGCGCCGCGAGCTTCAAACGCAACACCGCGAAGAGGTTTTCGACGGCCACGGGCAAATCGCCGTATTCGTCGGCGAGGTCTTTTTCGAATTCCGCGAGCGTGCCTTCGTCCTCGCAACCCGCGAGCTTTTGGTACATTGAGATCTTCTCTCCTGCGTCGGGGATGTAGAACGTGGGCAACAACGCTTCGACCGGCACGAGGATTTCCACGCTCTCCTCGACCGTCTCCACCCTCTCGCCGGCGCGAAGTTCCTCCACCGCGTTCTTAAGCATGCGCAGGTAGTGGCTGACGCCCACGGTGTTCATGGTGCCTGCCTGCGACACGCCGAGGATTTCGCCGGCGCCGCGGATTTCAAGGTCGCGCATGGCCACCTGGAACCCGGAGCCGAGCTCGCACGCTTCCACGATCGCGCGGAGGCGCTTTTTGGCGTCCTCGTGCAGTTTTTGACTGTGGTACATGAGGTACGCGAACGCCTGGACCTTGCCGCGCCCCACGCGTCCGCGGAGCTGGTAGAGCTGCGCGAGACCGAAACGCTCGGCTTCGTTCACGATCAACGTGTTGGCACGGGGAAGGTCGATGCCGTTTTCGATGATGGTCGAACTCACGAGCACCATCGCCTCGCCCTTCTTGAATTTCATGATGCGATCCTCCAGGTCGTCGGGCTTCAGCTGTCCGTGGGCCACGACGAACGTCGTCTCGGGCACGAGCTCGCGCAGCTTATCGGCGAAAGCGTCGATCGTTTCCACGCGGTTGTGGAGCACGAACACCTGGCCGTCGCGTTCGATCTCGTGGATGATCGCCTCGCGCACCAACCGGTCGCTGTATTTGCGCACCTCGGTGATGATCGGGAGGCGGCCCGGCGGCGGCGTGGTGATGGTGGAAATGTCGCGCAATTTGTGGAGACCGAGGTTGAGCGTGCGCGGGATCGGCGTAGCCGTGAGCGTGAGAATGTCGACGCTGGCGCGCATCTCCTTGAACCGCTCCTTCTGCTTCACGCCGAAGCGCTGTTCTTCATCCACGATCACGAGGCCCAGATTCAAGAACGCGACGTCTTCCTGGAGCAATCGGTGCGTGCCGATGACGATGTCCACGTCGCCTTTGCGCAGTTTTTCGAGGGTCTTTTTCTGTTCCGCCGCGCTGCGGAAGCGACTCATCATGTCGATCCTGATCGGGAACTCCTTCATGCGCTCCGTGAAGTTCTGGAAGTGCTGGTCGGCGAGGATGGTGATGGGCGCGACGACCGCGACCTGCTTGCCGTCCTGCACCGCCTTGAACGCGGCGCGCATGGCGACTTCGGTCTTGCCGAAACCCACGTCTCCGCACACGAGGCGATCCATCGGGTGATCGTCCTCCATGTCGCGCGTGATGTCTTCGATCGCTTTCCGCTGGCCGGGGGTCAGTTGGTACGGGAACGACTCTTCGAATTTCTTCACCGCATCGGTGTCGTTGCCGTAGGCAAACCCCTTTGCGCTCGCGCGCTTGGCATAGAGCTCGAGCAGGTCCTTCGCGATCTCCTGCGTTTCGGCTTTGATGCGCTCCGACACGCGCTTCCATTCGCTTTCGCCGAGGCGCGTCAGGTGCGGCTCCCTGCCCTCTTCGTGCACGTATTTGCTCAGCTTATCGGCCTGGTCGACCGGCACGAACAGTTTGTCGCCTTCCGCGTAGGTCAGTTCCAAATATTCGCGCGTCGTATCGTCGATCACCTTCTGCGTCATGCCTTCGAACCGGCCGATGCCGTGTTCCATGTGCACCACGTAATCGCCCGGCGAGAGTGATGTGAGGAAATCGAGCGCCAGTTTCTGCATCGACTTCTCGCGCCCCGCTTTGCGAAGCGTGAAGATCTCGCGGTCCGTCAGGAGCGCGCAGAACAGGTCGGGGTTCTGGATCGAGTGCGGGAGCAAATCGCCTTCGTCGGCGCCCACGAGCGTCACGGCGCCGGGCTTGCGCTCCTTATGCGAGAACGACACGCCTTCTTCCTTGAAAATTCCCTCCAGTTCGTCGGCGCGCCGCGTGACGATGAGCAAACTCCACCCCTGCTGCAACTTGTCTTTGACGTCGTTGAGGAAGTCCGTGAGCGTGTAGAACTTCAGGACCGAGAGATAGCGCAGGTGGGCGTGGTTTTTCTGTGATTCCGGGAATGACGTATACCGCAGTATGGAGCCTGTTTTCGGCGCTTGTTCGTCATCCTGGTCATCCAGCACGAGCAGCGCTTCCGACGGGAACTGTCGGCCGATCGGAGCCGACTCGCCGTACGTCACGGGGAGAAGGACCAAAGAATCTATGTCGCCGTTATGTGCCTGTCCCGAACTGGTCGAAGGGTGGTGGATGTTTTCGACCGTGTCGAAGTTGAAATCGATGCGCGCTTCGTGCGTCGCCTGGATGGGGAAAATATCGAGGCGGTCACCCGTGCGGCGATATTCACCTGCGGATAAATGCTGGTCGGCGGCGTGGCTGTAGCCGAGCTCGAGGAGTTGCTCCACGAACGCGGTGAAATCCATGTCGTCACCCTTCTTCACGGTCACGCTGCGGCCGAGCAGATCGCGGTACAGCGGGAACTCGAGGTTCCACAGATGGCGCGGGATGAGGAAGATTTTTTCCTCGCCGCCCATGAACCGCAAAAATTGCTGCAACGACTGCATCGACAGCTCCGTCTCACCCTCCGGGAACGCCTCGGCTTCGCATTCGAAAAACCCGAGCCAGTGCCGAATCGCCTCCACGGCGACGTCGTCTTCCGCCACGAGCATCGTGGGCTTGGCTTTCGAAAAACCGCGCAGGTGCGAAAGCAGCAACGCCTTGGCCGTCTCGTTGCCGGCGCCCGATACCGTCAAGGCACGGTCTTTCGCCAAGAGTGTGGAAAGCTCTCGGTGCGTCTCCGTTCCGATCAGGAGGGAGGGCAACATGTTAGAAAAACAGTGTCATTGGCGTACACGAGCAAGGGCTGCGTCCGCCGAGACCCAAAAGGGCGAAGGCGGATCGCGATATCCCCACCTGTATCTATGAGACGATTATACGCCAATTCAGGCTGGTTTCAAGATCCTGCGACGCCTTTACCTCTCCCCCTAACCCCCTCTCCTGCACACAACCGCACGCCACCCAGGAGAGGGGGAGCGTGACACCCTTCACAAAAAGCCTTCCCCTCTCCGGGCGGGGAGAACGGGTTGCCGGAGAGGGGTCAGGGGTGAGGCGCGTCCTTAGTCCTGCATCCT
>DALYDP010000058.1:0-3422 GCA_031973095.1 Candidatus Peribacteraceae bacterium
GTCTTCGCCCTCTTCTCGACCGAAACGAACGCTCGTATCGGTACCATCCGCTTGCACAAGCAGGATAAGCAGGGCAAAGGCTGGAAAGAGCACATCGCCGGGATGATGAAGTACGATCCGGCCGTGCGGAAGCGCGTTGCCGTGAAGGCGAAGGAAGAAAAGCACAGCAGCAACTAATACGTGAATGTAGAACGTTGAATGTGGAATGTGGCTACTTTCCACGTTCAATATTCTCTATTCTGTCATCATGTCCGACGCATACCGTTCAGCGGCCGCGATCTTGGTTCTCCGTCCCGCCAAGCGGGGAGGCGGTCGCCATGAGCTACTGCTCGTCCATAAGCCGCGCAAGAAAGACAGTTGGCAGTTGCCGCAAGGGGGCATGGAGGATGGCGAGACGCCGGAACAGTGCGCGCTTCGCGAGCTTAAGGAGGAGGCGGGCATCGAGAAGGGGGTCCGCGTGCTCGGCGTCAGCGACAAGGTCTACAAATATGAATTCCCCGAATCCTACAAACGGTTCCGTCCCGATGGCGTCGCCGGCCAGCACATCCGGTTCGTGCTCGGGTACGCCGAAGAAGAACTGCGCATGAAGGTCGATGGCGTCGAGATCGACCGCGGCATGTGGATCGTTCCGGGTGATCTCGCGACGTTCATCCACCGCGAGGAATACCTCACGCTCGTGCGCGGGCTGATCGTGGAGGCGGAGCGTCTCCTTGCCGCCTGATCCCGTGCGTTTCGCCGAGCTTCACCTGACGAACTTCCGCTCGTACGGCGAGGCATCGTTGTCGTTTTCGGACGAGCCCGGATGCGTGGCGCTTCTGGGTCCCAACGGCGCGGGAAAGACGAACGTCATCGAGGCGCTCTCCATTCTGTCGCTCACGCGTTCGTGTCGCGGGAATGATGAAGCGGAGGTCGTGAAGTGGGGCGCGCCCTTCTACCGCCTGAAAGCCGCCGTGACAGCCGACGACGGCACGCGGAAGACGGTCGAGGTCGTGAGTGAGTTGACGCCCCGCAAGCGCAAGGCGCTCTTTGTGAACGATATCAAGACGTCCGCCTCGGACTTCGTGGGCCTCGTGCCCACGGTCACGTTCCTGCCGCAGGATTTGCTGCTCTTTAGCGGGCCGCCCGCGGAGCGTAGGCGGTTCCTCGACCAGCTCCTGTCGCAGGTGTCGCCCGAGTACCTGACGGCGCTTTCTCAGTACCAACAGGTGCTTCAGCAGCGCAATGCGCTCCTGAAAACCCTCGCGCAGACGAACGGCGACCAGGATGTGCTCAGCGTATGGGATCGCGAGGCGGCGAAGTTCGGATCCATGGTCACGCTACGCAGGTTGGAGCTCATGGAAACGCTCATGTTGACGTTCGCCGAGGAGCTCTCGCGCTTGGGCGAGACGTGGAACGACGTGAAACTGCGCTACGAACGGAAGACGACGGCGCGTGACGCCGCGGAATTGGAAGAAGAAGCCTTCCGCGTGCTTAAGGTCGGTCGCGACCGCGATATCCTACTCCAGGGAACCACGAGCGGCCCGCACCGCGAGGACTGGCAGATCGGCGTCGAAGGCCGTGATCTCCCGGCGTTCGCCTCGCGCGGCCAGGAACGCACGGCGGTGCTCGCGCTCCTGTTTTTGCAGGTGTCGTACCTCCAGCTCAAGCGCGGCGAAATGCCCGTGCTGCTCCTCGATGACGCATGCAGCGAGCTCGACGAGCGCCACCAGGAAGCGTTGCTCTCCGGGTTCCCCGGCGCGCAGGTGTTTCTCACCGCCACACGCTTGCCTGATCAGGCGCGACCGCTCACGACCTTCGCCGTTGAGCTCGGTCAGGTCATGATGCTCTGAGCCTGTGCCGAGCTTGCCGAGGCATGGAGGACGCCGAAGAGGGCGAGCGCCAAGGCGTCGGCTGCGTCGTCGGGGCGGGGGATTGCCGCGAGTCCGAAGATCTGTTTGAGCATCGTCTGCACCTGCAACTTGTCGGCGCCGCCGTCGCCGGTGATACCGAGTTTCATTTCGGATGGACTTGGGCACAGCAGGGGAATGCCGCGCCGCGCGACGCACGAGAGCAGGATGCCCCGCGCGTGGGCCACGTCGAGGGCGGTGGTTTCGTTCTTGGCGAAGAAGAGCTTCTCAATGACGACCAGGTCCGGTTTTACGTTTTCGAGGTACTCCGCGAGGTCTTTTTCGATCTCCAAAAGCCGATCTTGGAGGGGTAAACCCGCGGCTGTTTCGATCGTGAGCCACTCGATGCATTTCGGCGCGTCCCGCGTGGGAGCGTCGACCAAGCCGAGTCCCACCGTGGCCAATCCGGGGTCGATGCCGAGCACTTTCATGCCCCGATGCTACGGCAGGGCCCGCGATTGAGGAAACGTCGTTTTTCTGCTATAATGAGCGGATTACCTCCCATGCATACGTCCTGGAAAACAGTGGCGGGCAAGACCGCTCCGGCGCACCGCTTGGCGGTCGCGATCCCGCTCGTGATGGCGGTGGTCGTGTTGACCCTGCGCGAGGGCATGTTTCGCGTTCCTGCCGCCGACCTGACCGCGTCGTCCGTGCGCATGCAGGCCGATCCGGGCGCCGTATACGCGCAGGAGGGCGATGACTTTGTCCTCACGTCCGGCGGCATCCTCGTGTATTCGCCCGGCATGGCGACGGTCACGACCGGTTCGTGGAGCGTGAAGGTATGGGGAGGTTCCGCGTATGTGTCCGCCCAGGGAGAGCGTCCGACGGTGGCGGCATTCGACGTTCCAGTGATTGCGATCGGTGACCGCGGTACCGCCGTCATTCCGTCGTCGCGCCAATGGAAAGCCCCGGCGAACGCGTTGCCCGATCCCGCGACGGATCCGGCGGGGTGGCTCCGCGCGCTTCGCACCGATCCACTTCCCGCGTCGTTCGCCGCCGAACGCCTCGCGATTGTCGACGCATGGAGGGTGCCCGTCGCCCGCTCCGGAGAACTCACGGACGCGTTCCTGCGTTCCGCCGAGAGCGATGTTCTGGCCGCCGCCGCGCTTTCCGCCGAACCAGATGCGCCCCTTGCTGCAGCCCTGCGTTCGCGCGGCGACCTGCGTCTGTACGCGCTCATCCATCCCGTCGTGCGCGATGCCTCCTGGGCGTTTCTCCCGGCCCACGCGCCCGTCGATGCGGACACGTGGGTCGCGATGCTCGCGCTCCCGGATGTTCAGGGCGATAGCGCGCCCACGACACTCACTGCACGCCGGTGGGGCCAGGCGCTCTCGGATGCATTCGCCGCCTCCGCCGACCCTGATGCCGTGCGTTCCGCCGTGCTACCGCTCCTCGAGGCGCGCATCGCCGCCATGGCGAAAGACGGATACCCGCTGCGCGCCTTGCGTTTCGCCGAGGCACTGCGCGATGCCGTGGGCACGGAATCCACGCTGACCGCCGAAGCGGCGTCGGCGTTGCTTCGCTTGCGCGCCATGA
>DALYDP010000059.1:0-3178 GCA_031973095.1 Candidatus Peribacteraceae bacterium
TGCTTCAGCAGCGCGCGGCCGGCTTCGCGTCGGGCGTCGTCGGAGGCACGAACGTCGTGCAGCGGCGCGGCGCGGAGAAGCTGCTGTACCAGGGTACGATCGTCCTCGCCATTGCCTTCTTGGTGCTGTCGGTGCTGGAGTGGTTCGCGTAACCCTCCCGTCCCTCAATGCAATCGCTGATTCGGTTCGTCCTCTCTTCCTACGTGCGCTACGAGCGCAGGTTCCTCGTCGTCTTCACGACGTTGTTCGTCCTGAGCTTAAGTGTGCTTTTGGTCCGTTTCTACTACGCCAACAGCGTGCTCGTTCCGTCCACGGGGGGCACCTACATCGAGGGGTCCGTCGGCGAAATCCGTCCTCTCAACCCGTGGTTCACGGTGCAAAACGACGTGAACGGCGACATCGTGTCGCTCGTGTTTTCCGGGCTTCTGCGTTACGACCCCGACACGAACACCATCGGCGAAGACCTCGCGTCGTACACGGTGTCGAAAGACGGCAAAACGTACACCGTCACGCTTAAAGAAGGCGTGCAATGGCACGACTCGTCCGCCACCGATCCCCATCCCGTCACGGCGGATGACGTCATCTTCACGTTTGAGACGATCAAAGACTCGGCATTCCCCAACAGTTTGCTTCGCCAAAACTTCCGCGGCGTCGCCATCGAAAAGATCGACGACCGTACGGTGCAGTTCCGCCTCGACCAGCCGTACGGCTTTTTCACGAGCAATCTGACGCTCGGAATTCTGCCCAAGAGGGCGTTTGAGGGCGTACCAGTGAAATTGCTCAACCAAACGCTCGATTTCGGTTTCCAGCCTATCGGCGCAGGTCCATACAGGCTCAAGAACATTTCGCAGACGGATCTTTCGACGGAGGTCACGCTCGAGCGGTTCGAACGGCCCGTGCCGCCCACGTACCGCCTCGACCGCATGGTCTTCCGCATTTTCACCGATTACCGTTCGATGTTGTCCGACGTGCGCAACCTCGATGGCATTCGTTTGATCGCGCATACCGATGGCGGCAAACCGATCGCGCCCGACAGGTTCACCACCGTCGACTACACGTTGCCGCAGTACGTCGCGCTGTTTTTCAACATGGACCGAGGCACGCTTCGCGATCAAAAGCTTCGTCTGGGCCTGCAACTCGGAACGAATAAGCAGGAAGTGGTCGACAGTATCGGGCTCGCGAAAATCGTCGACACGCCGTTTCTCGAGTTAAAGCAGGAGGCGTGGGAATACGCGTTCGACTCGAAAGCGGCGCAGGGTGCGCTCTTCGAATCGAGTTGGTATTACCCCGAAAAGATCCGTTTGCAGAAATTGCTTGAGCAGCGCGAAGCGAACGTGACCGGTCTCCTGAAGGTCGAACCAATCGTCCTTCTCGACACAGGTGCAGCGCTTACCGTGTCGGGCGTCGGCGGCGGTCTCAGTGGTAAGGACCGTATCAACGGCCTTCCACTCCGCAGCAACCCGACGGAATCCGGCGGCTGGATCGTCGCGCTGCCCACGCACGGTGGCACGGGCGCGTTGAGGGTTGGCATGAACCTCATTCGTCTGACGGATGAAAAGGGCGCCATACTCGACTCGGCGTACGTCCTCCGTACGGCCGACGGCGCGGAGTTCCAGCGCGCCGCGGCGGAGCAACGGCTCATCGAGTCATTCCTCTCCACGCGCTCGGGTGAGCTTACGGGCTCGGCTGCTGTCGGTAGCAGCGACATGATCCTGCAGGACGGATATCTGCGTGGCCGCACGTCGGACGATTCCGTGTCGATCCGCATCAATGACCGCGGCGAGCAGTTGAATATTCGTTTGCTCACGAGCCCCCAGCCCGAAAATTACGCAGCGGTCGCGAAGCTCGTCGCGGCGCAGTGGCGTGCGCTCGGCGTAAACGTGACGGTCGACGTACCGCCGACGCGTGCGGAATTCGAGGAAAAATTGCTCAAACGAGACTATGACGTCCTTTTGTTCGGACAATCCCTTCTCGACAACCTCGATAGCTACCCGTACTGGCACAGCAGCGGGGTGCAGAAGGTCACGGGCAAGCGCGCGGATTTGCGTCTCGATGCCTATAACCTCTCGCAGTATGCTTCGTTCGAGTCCGACACGCTGTTGGAGCAAATTCGCGGGAATACCTCCCCTTCCCAGCGCCAATTGCTCCTCCAGAAGCTGCAGGAGCAATTCCGGAAGGATATTCCGGCGGTTTTCGTGTATTCCCCGGTGTATACCTTCGCCCACCGCGAAGATATCCAGGGCATCACGGTCGGTCGTCTTTCATTGCATTCCGATCGTTTTAGGACGCTTTATAGCTGGTATATCAAGCAGGATCGCATGTTCCGGCCCGGGGTGACCTGGTTGTCCTTCTTCGGGTGGATGTTCGGACTCGGGAAAGAGTCCCCCGCACAGACCGTTTCCGGTTCGGGCACGGTAATGGCGGGATCCGGAGCGATAGAATAAGCATTGACCCCGTCAAGAAAAACGAGTAGTATCTTTTGGCACTTTTTACGATCATGGAAGTTCTTCTCCTTCAAGACATCCCCGGCGTCGGCAAAAAAAGCGACCTCATCGTCGTCGGAGACGGCTATGCGTTGAACTTCCTGCTCCCCCGCCACGCGGCCCTTGTGGCCACGCCGCTCGTGCGTAAGCGCTACGCTGACCTCATCCGCCGCCGCGCCGAGGACCGTGAAGCCGAGAAAGCGATGAAGTCCAATGCGGCTAACGCGATTTCGGGTAAGACGATCGTGATCGTGAAGAAGGCGACGAAGGCCGGCAAGCTTTATGCGGGCATCACGGAAGCGCTCGTTCTCGAAGAAGTGAAGAAGCAGCTCGGTATCGATGTGAAGGAAGACGACCTGATCATGCCGGAGCACTTCAAGACCGTTGGCTCCCACCAGGTTGCGGTGCAGATGGGCGACCAGAAAGTGCAGGTTACGGTGAAGGTTGAGGCAGAAGCCGCCTGACATCTACGCACCCGCGTGAAAGCCTGGTAGTATTTAAACGTGGACGAGCGATGTCCGCATGGGCGAGTAGCTTCCGACTTCGTCCGCTCTGGCGTGACTACGCCGCGACAAGCAGTTGGCTGATTGAACTTCTTTCAATACATTGCGTAAAAACGGGCGAGTAGCTCAGTTGGTTAGAGCCCCGGACTTATAAACCGGTGGTCGGTGGTTCAAATCCCCCCTCGCCCACCA
>DALYDP010000060.1:0-3146 GCA_031973095.1 Candidatus Peribacteraceae bacterium
AATCCTCTGAATCCTCGAAATCCTCTGAATCCTCGAAATCGTACATCCGCCTATCGGGCTCTGGCAGCATGCTGAAATGTTCGGTCGATCGACGGACTTTTTGTCCGACGACCGCGCGAACCATGACCCGAAGGAGCGATGGATCGCCGGAGATCTCCTTGACTACGGCGTCCGGCGACATGCCGACCCGCCTGCATTCCTGCGCGAATTTTTCAGCGATATCGGCGTACATCGCCAAGACCTCGACGTTCTTACTGACTCTCTTTCGTGACTTGTGCATATGCCCCTTTCCACCCGGCTGCGCATGCAACCGGCACCAAGCTGTGAACGTTTCGACGCCCTCATCGCACGCACGATGAACGACGGGCATGTGAATGAACCGTTAGTATTTATACTATAAAATATAAAATACATCAACAGGCGTCCAACCACCGTTTTCGCTCCATGGAGGACATGCGCTCGATCGCATACCGCAGGGCGGTACGCGGCATGACCGCCGCGTGCTCGGTGAGGAACGCCCTCAGTACCGTCTCGTCTTTCTTCCCCACCTCCCGCAGCATCCACCCGACCGCCTTGTGGATCAGGTCATGCCGGTGGCCCAGCAGGATCGTCGCGATACGCACCGCGTCTTCCAGGTCGCCGTGCCGGATGAGTCCCCACGTGGCGACCATCGCGACGCGCTCGCGCCACAGGTCGCCCGACCGCGCGAGACGGTACAGCACGGACCGGTCTTTCTTGCCGCGCAACCATTCGCCGAGGACGTACGGGGCGGACGCGTCGACCAAATCCCAGTTGTTCACGCCGTCGAGATGCCGCAGGTAGAAATCGGCGATGTCTTTTTTGCCGGCAGGATCGGCCGCGCGGGATTTCTCGACGAGCATGAGCAGGGCGGTCAGCCGCACTTCGTGCACGGGGTCCGCGAGCATCTCCTCGATTGCGGCGAGCGGAGCGCCCACGAACCGCTTCGCGATCGCGCGCTGCTCGGGCACGGTCACGCCGATGAATACGTCGCCCTCGCCGTATTGGCCCGCGCCCGTCTTGAAAAAACGCGCGCTCGCCGCCGCTTTCGCGGGACTAGCCTTCGCCTCCAACGCCGTCCGTATCGATCGCAGCACGATCCGATTGTAACAGCGCCGCGATTTTTTCCTGGTACGACCGGACGAGGCGGATGAATGTCTTGGCGTGGCGGCGGTCCTTGCGGCCGATGAGCACGCGCACCTGGTCGAGGACGTCGTCGCAACGGCCCGCAATGGAAAGCAATTCCGCGCGGGACGCGTCGCCGCCCGACCGCAAACGCGCCCGGATGCCGAGCAACGACACGGTGATCGACTCGCGGACCTCCTGCGTGGTGCACAAAAACGTCCGCCCCCACGCGCTCTTCAGGTGAGCGTCGATCTTCCGGCCGACGTCGTCCATGCGGTCCATATGGTCATCATACCCGCTCGACATGTGGTACCCTCTCGCCGCGTGCCTAGCGGTTGTAGCTCAATGGCCGACGAGCGCTTGCGCGAGTCAGGATGAATAAGGACGGCGCGCGACCCACTCGCCCCCTCCACCGGCAGTCACATGCGGTTGTAGCTCAATGGATAGAGCGCTTCCCTCCGAAGGAAGAGGTTGTGGGTTCGACCCCCGCCAACCGCACCATAACCAACGCCAGGACTACGCTTCGTTCACGAAGCGTAGAAGAAAATAATCCGCGCTTCCCTGCGCCGCAGCGCGGAGGTTGTGGGTTCGACCCCCCGCCAACCGCACCATCCGGCTTCGCCTCCGGACTACGCCGCGATTTCCCTTCATCAAAGCCCGAAGAAGGCCACGGTCGTGGCATGGACAATGGGATCGAACTGTTCAAGCGACATCCCCTTCTCCGCGGCCAAGAACCGCGCGGTTTCGACCACGAACGCCGGCTCGCAACGCTTGCCGCGATACGGGATCGGGGCCAAATACGGCGCGTCGGTCTCGACCATCATGCTTTCGAGCGGGCAATTGCGGACGGTTTCGCGGATGTCATCGCTCTTGGGGAACGTCGCGATGCCGGTGAACGACAGGAGCGACCCTCGCTCGAGGATCCATTCGACGTCGCCCCATTTCTCCGTGCAGCAATGGAGCACGAACGGACCTGCATCGACATCCTCGACGATCGCCCGCACGTCGGCGATCGCCTCGCGGCAATGCACCACGGCGGGGAGGCCGAGTTCCTTCGCGAGCAGGAGCTGTTCGCGGAACGCTTTTTTCTGGAGATCGCGGGGCGAAAAATCATAATGGTAATCGAGGCCGATCTCGCCCACGGCCTTCGCTTTCGGGTGCGCAAGCAACGCCCTCATGCGATCACCGTCGCCGTCGCTCCATTCTTTCGCGTGGTGCGGATGCATGCCCACGGAGAAATAGAGGTCATCGTACTTTTCCGCCAACTGCAAACATTTTTCAGACTCCTGGATCGTATCGCCGATCGTCACCATCGTCGACACCCCGGCGTTCTTCGCGCGCGCGATCACCTGCATGCGGTCGGGGTCGAACGCTTTGTCGGCCAAGTGGCAGTGACTGTCGATCACGCGATGCTAGAGTACCCGCGCCGGCAGCACGGTACGAGGGAGTTGCCAACCCGCGTACGGTCACGTGCGTCGACCACCGCCTGACGGGATATGCCGCCGTCGAGTCGGAAGTTCCGGAGGCGCTCGTCGCTTCCGGAATTTTTTGCACCACACGACGTTCGCGGCACGCACACAATTGCACAACTCGCGCCGCGGACGTACGATGACATGATGCTTTTCATCCGCGCCGACGGCCTGACGATCGATGAAGTCGCGGAGTTGCGCCAGCGCCACGACCTGGGCGTGTCGCCCGGCTACGTGACGACGGTGGAAGCGCGAAAAGTGGAGGACCGGATCGTATGGTCGGTCCGGCGCATCAAGAAAACCCTGGAACAACCCGCAAAAGAATCGGAAAGAGAGGCGATTGCGGCATAGCGCCGGGCGAAACCGGTGGTATAGTGCCCCCGCTTTATGGGTCGGTAGCTCCCGGCTTCGTCTGCGGACTACGCCGAGGCAAGCACTTGGTCTTATCTTCACATCATGGGTCGGTAGCTCAGTTGGTAGAGCAGTTCCCTTTTAAGGAATTGGCCGAGGGTTCAAGTCCCTCCCGACCCACCA
>DALYDP010000061.1:0-3109 GCA_031973095.1 Candidatus Peribacteraceae bacterium
TTCCTGGAAGCCATGCACTTCTTCATGCTCACGCGCATTTTGCTCGTGGCGGTCGGCGTGCTCCTCATGGTGCGCGGCAAGCTGACGCTCGGCGAGCTCTACTTCTTCCAGTTCTCGTTCTACCGCGTGCTCACGCCGTTCGAGATGCTCGCCGACGTGCTTCCCCAGTGGCGCAAGGCCTACGGGAAAGTGACGATGATGCACGCGCTGCTCGGCGCCGACGTGGAAGCGGGGGCACGCAAATCGGGCATCGTGCCGACGGAATTGAAAGGCGAAATCCGCTTCGAGAACGTGTGCTTCGCGTACGTCGAAAAACCAGCTGCGGCGGACGAACACGACGCGAAATCGCCACATCGGCCGGAGCCGATCGACGAAGTGGCGGACGAAACGGGACTCGCCGGACGCGACGAAAGCCGCGGCGTGGACGCGCCGGAAACAACGGACGCGAAAAACGAAACGGCCGAATGGCGCGCCACGCTCCGGAACCTAACGTTCACGATCAAGCCGGGCGAACACGTCGCGCTGGTCGGCCACAGCGGCGCAGGAAAATCGACCGTCGCGTCGCTCCTCAACCGGTTCTACGACGTCACGGGCGGGCGGATCCTTGTGGACGGCATCGACATGAACGACCTCGACGTCGGCTGGTGGCGCTCGCAAATCGGCTTGGTGCTCCAGGAAAACCTGATGTTCAACGACACCGTGCTCGAAAACATCCGCTATGCCCGTCCGTCCGCGACGCTCGAGGAGGCGAAGCTTGCGGCAAAACGCGCCTCGGCGGATGAATTCATCGAACGCCTACCGAAGAAATACGATTCGGAGATCGGCGAACGCGGCGTAAAACTTTCCGGTGGCGAACGCCAACGTCTCGCGATCGCACGCGCGATTTTGAAGGACCCGAAAATCGTCATTCTCGACGAGGCGACCAGTGCACTCGATTCGATGACCGAACGGAAGGTGCAAGAGGGCATCAAGGAGCTGATCGCCGGCCGCACCGCCATCATCATCGCGCACCGCCTGAGCACCGTGCGCTCCGTGGACCGCATTGCCGTGATGGAAAACGGCACCTTGGTCGCGATTGCCCCGCACGACGAATTACTCAAGACAAACGCCTTGTACCGCACCATGGTGGAATTACAGCAAGGAGGCGTATTGCAGGAATAAAACGGACCCCCATGCGTACGAACAACGGCTATTCGAAACGGTACAGCCGTCGATTCCATGGCCAGATCGCAACGAACCCGCGAGATCGAAGCGGTTCAGAGAAACAAAATTTCGACACGGTCGCGTTT
Organism: Candidatus Peribacteraceae bacterium; assembly: GCA_031973095.1. GTDB lineage: Bacteria > Patescibacteriota > Gracilibacteria > Peribacterales > Peribacteraceae > DALYDP01. The sequence goes on from DALYDP010000061.1 coordinate 1,290, forward strand.
CCCACCATGCAAACCGCATGGCGTATGTGCGGATCCCCGCGCACCCGGTTCCCGGGGATCTTTTGTCATTGACCCCTATTCCCCAATTCCCTACACTAGCGCAGCTTTCGGGGGCTCTATTCCCCTTCTACCCCGACTTTTTCCTCCTTTTCCCTTCCTTATTATGGCTGACGCCAAGAAATTCGATCGTAGCAAGACCCACGTGAACGTCGGTACCATCGGTCACGTCGACCACGGCAAGACGACGCTCACCGCGGCCTTGTCCATCAACTTCTCGCCGGAAGGAGAGAAGAAGGACTACTCCCAGATCGACAACGCTCCGGAAGAGCGTGAACGCGGCATCACGATCAACACCGCCCACGTCGAATACGAGTCGGCCAAGCGCCACTACGCGCACGTCGACTGTCCGGGACACGCCGACTACGTCAAGAACATGATCACGGGTGCCGCCCAGATGGACGGAGCCATCCTCGTCTGTTCCGCCGCCGACGGCCCGATGCCCCAGACCCGCGAACACATCCTTCTCGCCGGCCAGGTCGGCGTGAAGTACATCGTCGTCTTCCTCAACAAGTGCGACATGGTGAAGGATCCGGAGTTGATCGACCTCGTCGAACAGGAAGTCCGCGAGCTCCTCTCGAAGTACAACTTCCCCGGCGACACGACGCCGATCATCCGCGGCTCGGCCCTCAAGGCCGTCGAAGGTGACGCCGACGCCATCGGCAAGCTTAAGGAGCTTCTCGACACGCTCGACACGTACATCCCCGATCCGCAGCGCGCGCTCGACAAGCCATTCCTCATGTCCGTCGAAGACGTGTTCTCCATCAAGGGACGCGGCACGGTGGCCACGGGCCGCATCGAGCAGGGCATGATCAAGATCAACGAAGAAATCGAAATCGTCGGTCTTCGCGAAACGAAGAAGACGGTGTGCACGGGCGTGGAAATGTTCCACAAGCTCCTCGACGAAGGACAGGCCGGTGACAACGTCGGTCTCCTCCTCCGCGGTATCGAACGCGAGGACATCGAGCGCGGCCAGGTGTTGGCCAAGCCGGGTTCCATCAAGCCGCACACGGACTTCGAAGCCGAAGTGTACATCCTCACGAAGGAGGAAGGCGGCCGCCACACGCCGTTCTTCAAGGGCTACAAGCCCCAGTTCTACGTCCGCACGACGGACGTGACGGGCGCCGTGACCCTCCCGGACAACGTGGAGATGGTCATGCCGGGCGACAACGTGAAGTTCACGGTCCAGCTCGTCTCCGCCGTCGCTCTCGAAGACGGTACGCGCTTCGCCATCCGCGAAGGTGGCCGCACGGTCGGCTCCGGCGTCGTCACGAAGATCATCAAGTAATCATCGTCCTCCGTCGGGGCTTGGCGCGCCAAGCCCCGACGGTTCGGACGCAATTCTCCCCGCTCTTTCTCCCCCCACTTCCCATGGTTACGAAGAAACCCGCAGCCCCGAAGAAAGAAAAAGCCGCGCCGAAAGCGAAGGCCACCAAGAAAACCGCCTCGGAAACGTCCGCGGAAGTAAAGGAGACGGCAAAGAAGAAAGATCCGTCCGCCGTTCCCGGCATCCGGATCCGTTTGAGCGCGTTCGATCACCGCGTCCTCGACGAGGCCGCAGCGAAGATCATCGACACGGCTGAGCGTAGCGGCGCGATCGTGCACGGCCCGATCCCCTTGCCCACGAAGATCCGCAAATTCACGGTGAACAAGTCGACCTTCGTGCACAAGAACTCGCGTGACCAGTACGAAATGCGCATCCACCGCCGCCTCATCGACCTCACGGAGACGACCTTCAAGACGGTCGAGTCGCTCCAGTCGCT
>DALYDP010000062.1:0-2826 GCA_031973095.1 Candidatus Peribacteraceae bacterium
CGCACGTCGATGATTGCCTCGTCGAGGAACATAGGCCCACGGTAGCGGAAAAGCCCGAACCATGCAGGTCACTAACGGCACTTTCGGACTTGATTTTCATTGTTAGCACTCTATAATAGCGAGTGATAACGGCATGTTCGCCGTTCCCTTAGCCACTTTTCTCTCATTGTATGTCCAAGATCATCGGTATCGACCTCGGTACCACCAACTCCTGCGTCGCCGTCATCGAAGGCGGTGAACCCGTTGTCATCCCCAACAGCGAGGGCGCGCGTACCACGCCGTCCATCGTCGCGTTTACCGATAAAGACGTCCTCGTCGGCGTCAGCGCAAAGCGTCAAGCCGTCACGAACCCCAAGAACACGATCTTTTCCGCCAAGCGCTTCATCGGTCACCGCTACGCAGAAGTAAAAAAGGAAGCTTCTTCCATGCCGTTCGACGTGAAAGAAGGAAAGGAAGGCCGCGCCGTCATCTCGGTGAACGGCAAGGATATGCTCCCGCAAGAAGTGAGCGCCAAGGTACTCCAGAAGTTGAAGACGGATGCCGAAGCGTTCCTCGGGTCGAAGGTCACGAAGGCGGTGATCACCGTTCCCGCGTACTTCGACGACTCGCAACGCCAAGCCACGAAAGACGCCGGCGAGATCGCGGGCCTCGAAGTCGTGCGCATCATCAACGAACCCACGGCCGCCGCGCTCGCGTACGGCCTCGACTCCAAGAAAGAACAGAAGATCATCGTCTACGACCTCGGCGGCGGCACGTTCGACGTCACGGTGCTCGAAATTTCCGGCGACGGACACTTCGAAGTGCTCTCCACGAACGGCGACACGCACCTCGGCGGCGACGACTTCGACCAGGCGATCGTCGATTGGATCGCGTACGAATTCCTCCAGTCCAACGGCATCGACCTCACGAAGGACAAAATCGCGCTCCAGCGCCTGCGCGAAGCCGCGGAGAAAGCGAAAATCGAACTAAGTTCGCAGACCGAGACCGAGATCAACCTGCCGTTCGTGACGGCCGACGCCTCGGGCCCCAAGCACCTGCTCCTCAAGCTCTCGCGCGCCAAGCTCGAAGCCCTCACGGCCGAGCTCATCAAGCGCTCCGTTGAGCCATGCAACAAAGCGCTCAAGGACGCCAAAATCTCGAAGTCCGACATCGCGGAGGTCGTCCTCGTGGGCGGCATGACGCGCATGCCCGCCGTGGCCGCCACGGTGAAGGAACTCTTCGGCAAGGAGCCGCACAAGGGCGTGAACCCGGACGAAGTCGTGGCGATCGGCGCGGCGGTGCAAGCCGGCGTGCTCGGGGGCGACATCGACAAGGACATCGTGCTCGTCGACGTGACGCCGCTCAGCCTCGGTCTCGAAACCCTCGGCGGCGTGGCCACCAAGGTCATCGAGCGCAACACGAAGATTCCGTCGCAGAAGTCGCAGGTGTTCTCGACCGCGGCCGACAACCAGCCGTCCGTGGAAATCCACGTCGTGCAGGGCGAGCGCGAAATGGCCGCCGACAACAAATCGCTCGGCCGCTTCATCCTCGACGGCATCCCGCCGGCGCCGCGCGGCATGCCGCAGATCGAAGTCACGTTCGACATCGACAGTAACGGCATCATGAACATCACGGCGAAGGACAAGGGCACGGGCAAGACCCAGCACATCACGATCCAAGGCTCGACCGGCCTCAGCAAGGACGAAGTCGAACGCATGAAGAAGGACGCCGAGATCCACGCCGACGAAGATAAGAAGAAGCGCGAGCTCATCGATGCGCGCAACGGCGCCGACGCGTTCGTCTTCAACCTGGAAAAGCAAATCAAGGAGCATGGCGCGAAGATCCCGGCCGACGTGAAAACGCGCGTGAACGGGAAGATGGAAGAACTTCGCGCGCTCGTGAAAGACGAATCTGCCACCGCGCAGCAGCTGACCGACAAGACCAAGGAAGTCGGCGACGCCGCGCAGGAGATCGGCAAGATCATCTACGAAGCCGCGCAGAAGGAGCAGGCGGCCGGCGGCGAAGGCCAGAAAGGCCCCGACGTCGTGGATGCGGAAGTGGTCGACGACAAGAAGGACGAAAACAAGTGATCTAAACGACTGAAGGGGCCCAAAACGGCCCCTTTTGCGTGCCAGAAGGGTCTGGCAGACTGGTCCACCCATGCGATCCAAGAACACGCCGTCGAACGCCGCGCTGCACGTCCGCGCGAAGGAAGCCGACGCCAAGCGCCTGTTGACCGGCCCGTTCGCCGAGACGCGCAAGCGCATCATGGAATTGTTCCTGCGCGGGAAAACGTCCATGGAAATCGCGGAAGAGTTGAACGGATCGTGGCCGCTCGACAACGACATCGACGATTCCTTGAAGGCGGGGGTCATCCGGAAGGCGCTTCTCACCCTCGCGAGCGACGAAGAGCGCGCCCTCATGCGGAGCGTGAAGCACAGTAATCGCGCGCTCCGCGACCACTCGTCGCAAAACGAAGGCCGCGACCGCGCGCTCCGGGCGAAAGGCATGAAGGTTTGGACCGACGAAGAAAAACGGTATTTCGAGGAGCTGCTCGCGAACGATGCGTATCTCCGCGCGGAAACGAAGGCCACGCGACGCAAGCAAGCGCGCGAACGCAGGAAACACTACAACCACGCCCTGCTCGCGCTGGAGATGAACCGGCGCTTCGGCGTGACCGAATTCACCCCGGAGCGGACGATGTCACGCCTCGACCAAATCCGGGCGAAAGAACGCGTCGCGTCACCGGAAGCACGGATGGAGAAGTTGCGCGGAAACGTGCGCCGCAGGATGCAGGAAACGGTTCTCGACGGACCGGAGGAGGATTAAAGCTTCTCGCCCACGAAC
>DALYDP010000063.1:0-2762 GCA_031973095.1 Candidatus Peribacteraceae bacterium
GACGCGAGACCAGGAGCGTGCGGTTGCGGTGGTAGGGCGTTGGAGACTTTTTGGTTACTTTTTGGTGGTGCAAAAAGTGACAAAGAAATCGTCGTGTTGCACAAAAAAGAGGGCCGAAGCCCTCCTTTGAATGCTTATTGAATCCCCTATTACTTGCCGATCGTCTTGCGCATGAAGGCGGGCACTTCAAGCTCTTCTTCGTTGAGCTGCAAACCGGACTTCGGCGCTTCAGACATCATCGAACGCTCTTCGCGCATGGGGCGGACCTCCGGGGCGCGCGGCGCCGGGGCGGCACCAGCGGCCTTCGTGAGGTACCTCTGCGAAGGCGACTGGAACGACTGCACCTGCGAGAGCTCGTGGGCATCGAAACCCGTGGCAACCACCGTGCACTTCACCTGGCCCGTGAACGCGTCGTCGATGACGGCGCCGAAGATGATGTTAGCCTCCGGAGCGGCCGTCTCGGTGATAATGCGCGCGGCTTCGTCGACTTCGAACATCGAGAGGTCATTGCCACCCGTGATGTTGAAGAGGATGCCCTTGGCGCCGTTGATGGAGAGCTCGAGAAGCGGGCTGTCGACCGCTGCGCGGGCCGCTTCTGCGGCGCGGCTGTCGCCGGTGCCGTAACCGATGCCCATCAAGGCCGTGCCTGCGTCCTGCATGATCGATTTCACGTCGGCGAAGTCGACGTTGATGAGGCCGTGCTGCGTGATGAGGCTTGAGATGCCCTCGATGGCGTGCTGGAGCACTTCGTCGACCACCTGGAAGGCCTCCGTGAGGGGCGTGGTCTTGTCGATGAGCGAAAGGATCTTGTCGTTCGGGATCGTGATGAGCGTATCGACCTTGCCCTTGAGCTGCTCAAGCGTCTCTTCGGCGTTCTTGCGACGCTTGAAGCCTTCGAAGCTGAACGGCTTCGTGACGACGGCGATCGTGAGAATGCCGAGCGAGCGGGCGATGTCGGCGATGGCCGGGATCGAGCCGGAGCCCGTTCCGCCGCCGAGACCGGCGGTGAGGAAGAGCATGTCCGTGCCTTCGAGGGCGGCCTTGATCTCCTCCGTGCTCTCTTCCGCCGCGCGCTTCCCCACCTCGGGGTTAGCGCCTGCGCCGAGACCCTTCGTGGTGCCGCGGCCGATCGTGATCTTCTTTGCAGCAGGATTGTGGTACAGAGCCTGGATATCGGTGTTCACGGCGATGAATTCGACGCCGCCGACCTTGCCCTGCACCATGCGCGCCACGGCGTTCGTGCCGCCGCCGCCCGTGCCGAGTACGCGGATCACCGCGCCGGGGAGGGCGTCGGGGCGTACTTCGCGCGAAACCTGCGGGGACGTATCGTCACCCATGCCGCCCGCGGCGGGGCGCTGTTGTCCGAAGCCCGGTTGCTTCGGTGCCGAGAAGAGGGAGCGGAACGTGTCGGACATGGGATGGGGGTGAAAAGAGGGCTAAAGGAGGAATGAAGAAGACTTAGGGCAAAAGGCTCTTGATCCACGAGCCAGCCTGGGTGGCGAAACGCTTGAACTGGAAGTTTCCCATCGGGGAACGGACGGATCCTTCGCGCAACCCCCACATGAGGGTGCCGAGGGCCGAGGCGTACGCCGGATCGTCGACCTTCTCCACCACGCCGCCGACATCGACCGGGAAGCCCATTTGGACCGGGAGTCCGAGAACGTCACGCGCGAGGTCAAGCACGCCCGGAGCCTTCACAGCGCCGCCCGTGAGGACCGCGCCGGCCGGCAACATGCCGCTGCGCTGGATGCGCGTGAGCTCGGCCTTCACCAGGGAGAAGATTTCGAAGTAGCGGGCCTGCATGATCTCGGCCATGTAGCGCTTGCTCACGGTCTGGGTATCCACGCGCGAAACCGACGAGAGGTCGATCATCTCGCGCTCGGGCACTTCCTGCGGGAGCACGGAACCGAATTCGATCTTGATGCGCTCGGCGGTATCGACCGACGTGCGGAGGCCGATCGCGATGTCGTTGGTCACACTCTCCCCCGCCACCGGCAACCCGACGGAGTGCAGGATCGTTCCTTCTTCATACACCGCGATGGAAGTACATCCCGCGCCGACGTCGATGACGACGACGCCGAGTTCTTTCTGGCGCTTCGTGAGGGTGGCTTCGCCGGAGGCGATCGTGGCTGGGACGAGCGCATCGATGTCGACGCCCGCCTGGGAGATACACTTCTCGATATTCTTCACATGCTGGATGTGGCCCGTGATGATGTGGGCTTCGACCTCGAGGCGGATGCCCGTCATGCCGAGCGGGTTCTTGATGCCGCGCTGTTCGTCGACGGCGTAGGCCTTGGGTTCGATGTGGAGGATGCGGCGGTTCGGCGGAATGCTCACGGCCTGGGCGGCTTCGAGCACACGGCCGATGTCGTCCATCGTGATCTCGGAACCCGAGATGGCGATGACGCCGCGGCTATCGAACGACTCGATGTGCGAACCGCTGAGCGAGACGAACACGTGATTGACCGGAACGCCCGCCATGCGCTCGGCATCTTCCAAGGACGAGATGATGTTGTGGATGAGTTCTTCGACGTCGATGACCTGGCCCTTCCGAATGCCGAGGGAAGGAGACAGTCCGACGCCGATCACGTTCGGGACGGTGTGGTCGCCGGTCTGATCGGCGATGGCAACGACGGTACGAATCTTCGAGCTTCCGATATCCAGGCTGGCGAGGACGCGTTCTTTGGGCATGGGGAGTCAGGGAGTGCACGCTCTCAGGAACGGAGGTGCTGTTTCGGATGCGAAGTGTAGAGATCGCTAGC
>DALYDP010000064.1:0-2746 GCA_031973095.1 Candidatus Peribacteraceae bacterium
GATAGGCGGATGTACGATTTCGAGGATTCAGAGGATTTCGAGGATTCAGAGGATTACGAGGGTGGTGAATTCATCAAAATGGTACATTCTCGTTTTCCTCGAGCGGAAAAAGAATTGATAAACTTGCTGCCGGGAATTTGCGGTGGAATGTCGCTGGAATATGCCTATGCACCCCCCGACGGTACGCCCGAGCGTAGGGAGTTCGGTATTTTTCGCGTACTGCGCACGATGCGCAGGAGCGAGTTCGTTCGAATGACGCGGAAGAATCGCTGGCAACAGGCGTACCTGTATGACTTGTTGCATATCAGCGAGTGGAACGTGCCGCATCCACTTTTTGTCTTGGATGAGATGTACATAGAGAGCTGCCCCTACATCTTTCCCGAAGGGGTCATTGGAGTGGCGGATCGAGAATTGGACATCATGCCCGACGACAGGGTGTTGGTATGGAGACCGTCGAAAGCCGTCGCATGACGATGGTTTCCGGCATTGCAGTCCGCTTCGGCGGACTGTTTTTTTACATTGAGAGTGCTTGCCTCCAGCATGCGACCGTTTCCGCAAGCGCTTGCTCGTGCGAGTACGTGCGTTTCCATCCGGTCGAGCGCAGCTTCGTGATATCCGCCGTGATCACCGGCGGTTCGTTCGGCGGCGCTTCGCGCGCGCCGAGTGCAACCCGGTCCTCTGCGCCGATGATCCGCGCGGCGGTCATGATGAGTTCCTTGAGGGTGATCGCTTCGCCCGAGGCGACGTTCACCGCGCCGCGCACGTCGGAATCCGCCACGGCGGCGATCGCGCTTCCGATGTCCTTCGCGTACGAGAAGTCGCGTACTTGGTTGCCATGCGTGCATTGTGCGGTTTCGTCTTTGAGCAGCGTAGTGATGACGTTCGCGATGAGTTTTTTCTCTGGTTCGCCCGGTCCGTACAGGAAAAATATTCTCGGCCACGCGGCGGACACGCCTTTTTCGTCAGCGAGCGTCATCAGTTCTTTCCTGCACTCGTTTTTCATCTGACCGTAGAAGGTCGTGGCGTTGTCCGTGGGCGTGGAGTCCTCCGTGCAGGGGGTGTCGGGCCAGGTGTATTCGAAGCAGCTGCCCGCGCCCACGATGCGCGTGGCGTCGTTGGCGATCGCTTCGCGGAAGAGGTGCATGGATGCGTCTTTCCACTGTTCGTTATCGGGCGATTCTTGGTAGACGCCGGGTGTAGCGATCCATGCGAGGTTGAGCACATGCGTGGGGGCGACGCGCCGCATCGTGCGCGTGACCGAGTCCGCGTCGAGCACGTCCATTTCCGCCCTCGCGGGGGCCACGACGTCGAATCCGCGCTTCTTCAGGAAGTGAATCGTATGGCTCCCGACGAAGCCGGTGCCGCCCGTGACGAGGATGCGTTTCATGCGAAGAGCGAATGGAAATCGAACGGTATCAGGCTTCCGCCGCCGATCAAGCGCGGGAGCGGCGCGAAGAGCGGGGAAGGGAGTTCGTCGGGGCCGAACCATCCGACATCGGCGGTTTCGCCGGGCAAGGGGCGGGGCGTTTCGTTCCCGACGCCGTTGGCGAGTAGCCAGAGCGTCACGTAGTGTTTGCCGGATTCGTCGAAGACATCGTTCGTGATCGCGACGATACGCGCTGATCGAATGAATACGCCGGTTTCTTTGAATGTTTCGCGGATGGCGGTTTCTTCGGGCGTTTCGCCGAATTCGACGTGTCCGCCCGGGACCGACCACGTGCCTTCGCCGTGGGGGCCTGCCCGCCGTTGCATGAGAAGAAGGCCGTCCCGGATGATGAACACGGCGGTGCCAACCTTGGGGCGGTCCATGGCGTGAGTATACCAAAAGAGGTGTTGTATTTATTGGAGCGGGATACGGTCCGGCTTCGTCTGCGGACTACGCTGAGATACCCGGCCTTATTTTATCGGCTGCCGCGAAACCTCGGCGTAGTTCCGTTCGCAAACGGAACGAAGTCGGGTGGAGCGGGATACTGGAGCTTATCAGCTACCGGTTCGAACGTTCCGGTTAGCGGTTATATTCATGATCACACTTATTGGGAAGTAATTCTGCTACTAGCACTTTCACAACCTTTCCGTCTAATTGAGTGATAACCTGAATATTGGATTGGTAATCACTCAATAGCTCACGACACATGCCACAAGGTGGAGCAATCGTAGGCTCCTTAGCTGTATCGTCTTTCGGATACCACACAGCAACGATGCTATCAAATTCCGTTTCTCCTTCAGAAATTGCTTTACCGAGAGCGACAGCTTCACCGCAAACTGCGATACGACCAACAGAGGCCTCAAGATGGATAGCAGTATAGATCTTGCTCTTCTTTGTTCTGAGTGCCGCAGCTACTCCGTGCCAACTCTTTTTATAAAGACGGCTCAATGTTTCTTTAGCAGCAGTTATCAACTCTTGATCCTGCTCTGAAATGGGTAATGTTTTCATGGCGTGAAGTATACCAGTTCGAACCCCTAAAAGGAGTCGTTACTGGAATAGCTCCAAACACTCTTTAAGATGTGTTTATGTCTGGAGCGGGATACGGGAATCGAACCCGCATCTTCAGCTTGGGAAGCTGACGTACTACCACTGTACGAATCCCGCGTGGAAGCGGTGGCAGTATACGTCGGTGGGAGATATGTGTGGAGTGCCCGGCTTCGTCTTCGGACTACGCCGTGGCATCCGGCGTATTTTGAGTGATTGAAGGAGAGCGTTCGATTTTGGGTGTCTTAAAATGGTAGTTTATAGCTGCTCATAGCC
>DALYDP010000065.1:0-2648 GCA_031973095.1 Candidatus Peribacteraceae bacterium
GCCACCATGACGCTTTCGCAGCGCGTGCAGGCGATGCACGATTTGCTCCGCGGCGGAAGTTCGTCTTACGAATCGCATTTCAAAACGCAGCTCGACGCCATGGCCAAGCGCGCATCCCGTGCCCGCACGGAAGCCAGGAAAAGCCGCGAAAAGTGGCGGGGTAATTTGCTCGGCTCCCCGAAAAGTGCCGTCGGCTATCTGAATCCGCTTACATGGGTGCGTGCTGCAGGTTCCGCGGCGGTGTCGGAGACGGCGGTTAAGACGGGCAAGGCGATCGTCAAGAGTGTTCCCGCGCTCGGGGGAGGTGCCGCAATCGGCGCTACTGCCGGAACCTTCTTGATTCCGATTCCGGGTGTCGGTACCGCCATCGGCGCCGGTGTCGGCGCCGTCGGCGGTCTCATCTATAAATTCACGAAATCCTCCTCAGCATCCTGATGTGCCATGCGTTCATCCGTCGGCCTGTTCACGTTCTTCTCGAGGGGGAGACTCGCTTGTGCTTCAAGCATAACGCGCCGAACGCGGTGCCGTCCGCGGAATTGCCGAAGCCCGAAAACAAGATTCTTGCCTTCTTCCGCAGCATCCCGTTGCTTGGCAGTGCGGTGAGCGCGCTCATATCGCCCGTCGACATCACCGACGAAGCATCGATCAGCGCCATGGTAGACCATGGGCAGTGGATCACCGCGCTTCAGGAAGCTGACGTGCCGATGCTCACCACGAAACCCGCCGAGGCGTTCGACCCCAAGGTTGCCGTGACGCCCCAAGCGCTTTTCCGGGCCATGACGCCGGACCAGCGCCGCGATGTTTTTTTCGAGTACCTCGATTTCTTCGTGCCCCGGCAGGCGCAAACCGACCTGCAGGATGAAAATGGGGCATACATCAAAGACTCGAAGACACGCGTGGAAAAACTCAGCGACGCGGGCATCGCCAAGTATAAGCGCGCCCTCCTCGGCATCGTTGGGGTTGACGCCCTCGAGAGCGCGGTCGACAAAGACGCGCGCGAACTTGCGACAAAGGCCCTCGCGACGCATTTCCGCATGGGAATGTTTCCTGGCATGCAAGTCCGTGGTCTCGATTTGCAGTACGCCGACGCCATGAAGCGAAACGGTTTCAAGGGCCGCGAGCCGTTCGCCACGATGCCCCAGGCGCTGCGCGACAAGGTTCCCGCATCGGCATTTCGCGGTGCATTGAATTTGGGCGTGATCGGTACGAACGAATTGAAGGCGCTGAACGACACGTTCCTCCGGCATCAGCAGGACATCGACGTTGTGCACGCGCAGACGGCGAGCAGGCTCGACCAGATGGGGAACCTTACGAGCAAGCGGCTGCGAGAGGAAGCCAAGGGCATGGTCGAAATTTGGGGAGAACTCGGCGGATTCGAAAAGCTCGTATTGGTCGCGGCGGGTGCGTTCTTGCTCAGCAAGAAACCCGGTCGTTATGCCGCGATGTGCGTGGCAGGCGTATACTTTTTGCATCGTTTCGTGTTCAAGAACGATGATCCCATGAAGAGTTGGTCCGACAATTTCAATAAAGGCTTGCGGTATTTCGCAGACACGAAAATGATCAAGGATACCCTCGATGGAGCGGGATATCAATCCTCGAACGCCGTTGATGATTCTGCGAAGAGGGCGGAGATCGTCGTCAAATTCCTCGATTCGTTCAACCGCCTCAACATGGAGTCGCAGGCCCAGGGCCTCGCCATCATGCTCGAGATGCCGATGGACGTGCTCGCGCGGAACTTCCTACCGACGGGTCCGGGCACGTTCGCGCTCAACCTCGATGCCAGCGGCACGGTCGACGATTCGATCCGCCGCATGGACCCTGCGATGCGCAGGGCATTCAGCGATTTCTTCCGTGTGCCATCCAACCGAGAGATGGCATCCGAGGCGATGGCGTACGTCTTCTATCGCAAGGCTGCCGAAGATCCGCAGAATCGTCCCGACGTCGAACTCATCGAGCACGTGCTCGACCGCTTGCCGAGCGGCTCCATCAGTATGCCGTGGCGCGTCGACGGTCGTCCGGAAGGCGGCGCCAGCCACTCGCGTCTTCCGCATGCGGAAACGCAATATTTGCCGCAGAACGGCCCGTCCGTTCCCAATACGCAGGGCGTGCCGAACGCGCACTCGACCCCGAACGATCCGGCATTCGATGATGATATCAAGCGTGCCGGTGCCGCGTACGTCCACCTCGTGGACCGTGGTCGCGACATGGCGTTAGGCGATGGCACGACGCTTCGTATGTTTATGAAAACGACGTTTGACTTCAAGGCGTACACGGCGGATCGCTCGACGAGTTCTTTCACTAGGAGCGTAGCGGGCTCCGCTGTCGGCAATAGTGTTGGTATAGCGAGGGCGGATCTTTCCGGCCTGGTGAGCAGCGACGTGGCGCTTTCCGCGACGGGCGATCGCGCCGGCCGCAGCAGTGGCAATGTCTCCGGTGCGGTTGAGAATGATCGCTCGGGCGTGGTCCACGACGATCTTTCCGGAAGGGGTAACGATGACGTATCCGGATCCCCGAGGGGGGATGTCTCGGGTGAGGCGAATGACGACGCTTCAGGGCGTGCCCGCGGCGACGCTGCGAATGCTCCACGTGACGACGCTTCTGGCTCCGTTCGTGATGATCCCGCCGGTGGCGCCAGCGATGACATTGCC
>DALYDP010000066.1:0-2605 GCA_031973095.1 Candidatus Peribacteraceae bacterium
GATTTTCGAAGGGTATGATTGTCATAGTGAGCCTACAAAACCATGGCGGAGAGGGGGAGATTCGAACTCCCGAGACGCTTTCACGTCTACACGCTTTCCAAGCGTGCGCACTAGGCCACTATGCGACCTCTCCGTGCTGGACCGACGGAACGATGGAACGACGCGGACAACCCGCGGGACGCAGAGTATAGGGCGGAACCGGGCCACGTCCACCGTTCCCGGCCATTTCCCTGCTATGCTGGGACCATGGCGTTTCCCGCGAACATGTCGACCTCACTGGAGAAATTAGCCAAGGATTTAGGCGTGCTGCCCGAAGACGTCGTGGAGCAATTCGTCCGTGGCAGCGGGAAAGGCGGCCAAAAAGTGAACAAAACGAGTTCCGCGGTCATGCTGACCCACCTGCCCACGAACATCTCGGTCCGGGGCGACAACCACCGTTCGCAGGCCCTGAACCGCCGCGAAGCCTTCAAATTGCTGCTTTTGAAGATCGAAGTCGAGAAGCGGGGGGCGGAATCGAAGCTCATGCGGGCGGCCTTCAAGCGCAAAAAACAAAAGGACCGCCGCTCGCGCCGTGCAAAAGAAAAACTCCTGAAGGACAAACATCACCACGCCGAGATCAAGGAAATGCGGAAACCGATCGTTTAAATCGTGGTTCGCGGTTTTGCTACGGCAAAACACCTCACCATGACTTACGCCTTCTTACCGGCCTGCAAACGCTTCGCGAGCGTACGCAGGTAGGCGGCCGAGACCTTCATGGTCACGTACTTACCCGTGGAAGCGTCGAAAACGCGCTTCTTCTGGATATTCACTTTGAACGTCCTGCGCGTGTGGCGCATGGAGTGGCTCCGGGTGTTACCAACGGAGGTCTTCTTGCCGGTTTTAACGCACTGTCGTGCCATAGCCGCGAGATAGTAGGGATGTCAGAGAATGTCGTCAATCGGAAAAAATACCGCAATAAAGAGACCAGGATGCCAGGAAACCACGAAACCATCTCCTCCTGACCACCTGGTCTCTTGGTCTCCTCAACCTCTTGGCGTCGTCCCTCGTCTCCCATTCTCTTCCTCCGCCTTCCGCGTTACCTTATCAGCGATGAAAATCTCCCTCGATTGGCTTGGCGATTTCGTGGCTTGGAAGAATCCGGATCCCCATACCGTGGCGGACCGGCTCACCTTAAGCACTGCCGAAATCGAAGACGTCGCGGTCCAAGGAGCGCTTCTGGCGCGTTGTTGCGTGGGCGAAATCCTTTCCGTGAACCCGCACCCGAACGCCGACAAACTCCGTCTGGTCATGGTGAAGACGGATAAAGGCGAGAAGAACGTGGTCTGCGGCGGCACTAACCTGAAAATCGGACAAAAAGTCGCATTCGCGCACATCGGCGCCACGGTGAAATGGCACGGCGGCGAATTGATGACGCTCGCACCGGTGAAAATCCGCGGCGAAGAAAGTCACGGCATGATCTGCGCCGCGGAGGAGCTCGGCATCGAAACGCAGTACCCGGCGAAACCCGAAGACGGCGAGCGCCCCATCGTGGACCTGGGCGACATGAAGGCGGGGCAGCCGTTGAAAGAAGCGCTCGGCGTGAGCGACGCGATCTTCGACGTGAACAACACCGCCATCACCACGCGTCCCGACCTGTGGTCGCACCGCGGCATGGCGCGCGAATGCATTGCCCTCGGTCTCGGCAAAGCGAAACCCGAACCAAAGCGCCCCGCATTGAAATTCCCGAAAGACGCGCTCCCCTTCACGTTCTCCGCACCCGCGAAAAAAAGTATCGTCCGGTACCTCGGCTGCGCAATCGACATGGATCCTTCGGCAAGCTCAGGACAGGCTGGCGAATCGCCGTCGTGGATGAAGACCCGCCTCGAAGCCGTGGGCATCCGCCCCATCTCCCTCGCAGTCGATATCACGAACTACGTAATGCTCGAATGGGGTTCGCCGTTGCACGCGTTCGATGTCGATGACATCCAGGGAAAAGTCGAACTGCGCGCAGCGAAGGCGGGCGAAAAGATCGTGACACTCGACGGCGTGGAGAGGTCGCTCCCGGAAGGAGCATTAGTACTGAGCGACGACGCGGGCATCTTCGACCTCGTCTCCATGATGGGCGGCAAGCGCACGAGCATCACGGAGAAGACGCGGCGCATCTACCTGCAGGCACCCGCACCCGACGCCATTCTTATCCGCAAGACGATCCAAGCCACGGGCCACCGCAC
Source organism: Candidatus Peribacteraceae bacterium (assembly GCA_031973095.1). Taxonomy (GTDB): domain Bacteria; phylum Patescibacteriota; class Gracilibacteria; order Peribacterales; family Peribacteraceae; genus DALYDP01. The sequence continues at coordinate 2,211 of DALYDP010000066.1, forward strand.
CGACGCCGCGACGATCTTCGAGAAGAGCGTCCCGCCCGTGCACATGGAAGCGGGTTTCCGCCGCGCGGTGGAACTGTTCCTCGAGCTCGCGCCCGGCGCGAAAATTTCCTCGAAGCTGGAAGAATGGGGTGATGACGGAAAGGCCCCGACGATTAAACTTCCACTCGAGCGCGTGGCATCGATCCTCGGTATCGAACTGAAAACGAAAGACGTGGTATCGATCCTCGAGTCGCTCGGCTGCACGGTGAAGACGCCGGCCAAGGGCACCGCGGAGGTTCTCACTGTCACGCCCCCGCTGCACCGCCTGCGCGACCTGCAGGGCCCGCACGACCTGGTCGAGGAAGTCGCGCGCATCCACGGTTTCGAGAACATCGAGAACGTCCGCCCGCGCGGCA
>DALYDP010000067.1:0-2554 GCA_031973095.1 Candidatus Peribacteraceae bacterium
CTCGCTGGGATTCTTGGCTCATGCGCTCTGCCCCGCCGCACGCGCTCGCGACCTTCCGCATCGCGTTCGCGGCGTTCCTTCTCGTCGAGGCCGTCACGTATCTGCCGCACGTCACGATGATGTTTTCGTCGGCGGGGTTCGCGATTTCTATGCACACGGGCATCGCTGCCCTTGCGCCGCCCGTGCCCGTGGTCGCGTGGGTCCTCGCGCTCGGGTACGTCGCCGCCCTCACGGCGCTCATGGTCGGGTACCGCACGCGCACGGCGCTCGTCGCGCTCATCGCGTACTTCCTCTACTACTGGCTGCTCTCGTTTTACGCGTTCCCGTCGTCATACCACCGCCTCTTCTTCTTTTCGTTCCTCGTTCTGCTCCTCGGCGGGTCCGACAAAACATTCTCGCTGCGGATGCTGCGCGAGCGGGGATCGTGGACCGCGTGGGAGCCTGTGGGCGTGCTGCCCCAGCGCTTGCTCGCCATCCAGCTGACCGCGACCTACGCGATCGTGGGGTGGCAGAAGTGGTGGCTGCCGTTGTGGCACGGCGGCGACGTGCTCTACTACTCGTTCATCGGCCGATGGGGGACGCCCTGGGCCAGGCGGCTCGTGTCGGCCGTGCCGTCGCCGTGGTTTTACGATGCGCTGACCTGGGCCACGAAGGCGTTCGAGACGTTGTTGCCCTTCGGGCTCTGGATCCCGCGCGTCCGATGGTTCTTTTTCATTGGAGGACTCCTCTTTCACCTGCTTGTCGCCGTTCTCCTTGGGATTTGGTGGTTTTTGGTCCTTCCGCCGGCGTATGTCGTGTTTTTCGAGCCAGAGGCGGTGCACGCGTTCTTCAAGAAACGGTTTCCTATCGACTAATTGATCGCTTAGTCAACCTCTGTCCGTTGCAATATCACCGCGGTACGCAAAGATACGCGCGTCTATGACGTCCGACCTCCACGCCGCCACCCTCAAGATTTACCGCGAAATCCTCGAGCAGCTCGAGGAGCTGAAGGATGTGCACACCGATGCCGCGGCGGACGGTGAAGAAGCTGAAGCCGACGACGAACGCGAGGCACAGCAGGATGTGCTGGATGCGATCATCGAGGAAGCCGCCGAGCGCGGTCTCGACGAAGAAGACACCGCCCGCGTCTTCAAAGCCGTCGCGATCATCGCGAAGAAGGCGTTGGAGAGCTAAGTCATTCGTTCCGAATGAATGCTTCAGCCGCTTCATCCCAGATCAGGGGGACCGATTTCTTGATCTCCGGGAAGTGTACGGTGATTTTTGATCCGATCACCGGAGACGTTTGGTCCGATATTTCCTCAAACGCACGCATGACCGCGGATGGGTCTATGACTATGTCCTCATAGTACGAACACGAGACCTTCGTTTCGTAGTCGAAAAACTCAATGGATGCCGAGGAGTCTATCGTCTCCAATGCTCCTTCCGTTTGATCCAGTTGTGCATCGTTGATATTCCTTAAAAAACGTGGATTACGCGTGAATCGTTGAACGGAGAAAATGCCGCCCCACGTGGGGAGGGGCGTCCAGAGCGCGCGCACTCCTTCGGGAATCGGTTTCATCATGTCGCCCGTCCGCACGTTATCCGCGAATGCCGGATCAAAACAGGCGATGTGTTCCAGCCATGTTCCAAGCGACGTCATTTCGGAAGGTTCTTGTGTCCCGTTTTCGGCGCGCCATTGCGCCCTGTTCCATGCCAGGATTTTTTGTAGACGTTCTATGTCGCCGTTCGCGGCATCCAGCAGCGCATGGAAAAATCCCGCGTACGCGATGATTGAACTGCAATTGTCGAAATCCATTTGGCCGAATTCGCTCATTCCCCAGCCCGAATCTCCATATAGTACCGTCGGCTTCAGGAGTTGCAATGATCCCGTGAGCATATCGCCCCCGCGGAGAATTGCTTCGCATGCGCACGCAGCAGCTTCTTGTATGGGCAAATAGTTGGGTAGCGATGGATAGAACAAGACATGACCAAATTCATGCTCAAGATGTTTGGGGGTTTTTTCGCTGCCGAAAAAGCTGAGTGTGTGAGCCGCCGATGTCTTCGAGCTGAATCCCTGCAGTATGCCATTGTGAAAGTGGGGTTGCGTCAAAATATTGAACCCGACCGATGCTCCTTTGAAACCGTTCGGCTCGCTCTCGTGCCATTCGATCGACAGCTCCCCGATGTCATCGACGCCGAACAGTTCCTGTGCCTTTTTTGAGACATCGAGAACAAGCGGTTCGTACGTTTGGCGAAGGGATTCAGTTCCGCCCGGATACGAAAGATTGTGCCCGCTGTTCCACGTCAGCCGTACGGGGTTCAGTGTTTTTTCGATCTCTCCCCGAACATGTTGCCTATCTGGCATACCTTCTTCCTCTCTCCCTAATTCCGTGAAGAATGCATCGACTGATTCGATAGAATCGTGTGGCGACATATGGATAATATACAATATATTTTTTATATGACAAATTTATGCGCGAAAGGTCCTATTGGTGTAATGGAGCCAAATTGCATATCCATCGGCCTTAGAAAATGCTATACTGTGACTAATGCCCACACAAACAGAGTCCCTCTT
>DALYDP010000068.1:0-2375 GCA_031973095.1 Candidatus Peribacteraceae bacterium
TTCTCCGCCAATTCCTTCACGGTAATCTGACCGGGCAACGGCACGATGCCTTCTTTCTTCTTAATCTGCTGTTGCACCACCGGCTTCCGCTCTTCACGCTTATCCCTGCGATCACGCTGCTGCGGGCGATGGCGCTGACCACCCGGACGCTGCGGAACGATGGCGGGGCGATGGCGCATTGCCGCTTCCTTCGACACGTCGTCGAGCGTGAGCTTGCGGAGCACGTGGAGCGATTCGGGAGCCGCGGGAACCTTGGGCGCTTCTGCCGCAGGTGCTGCGGGAGCTTCCGCAGGAGCGGCGGCCGCGGCATCGATGCGATCTTCGCCGATGTCTTCGTTACCGGGGATGGCGGTAAGCAGGGCTTCGTCGACGGTGATGCCATGCTTACGAGCGACGAAACGGATGATGCCCGTCGCCAAGTTATCCGGAACCTCGCGATCCGTCGGCTTTACGCCGAAGTCGACCAACTCCAACTCCTTGCGGAGTTGCTGTCCTGACATGCCGAGGATTTTTCCGATCTGTACGAGACGCATGAAATGCGCGAAAAACGCCCCGACATCCTAGCAACGATTGCTTGCTGCCGAAAGGAAGAATGCCACGACCCCGATCAGGCCCGCGACACGCTACGGATGACATCCGTGCCGCCCGACTGGCCTTCGCCCGGTTTTACCGCCTCGATCACGTCAAGATTTTTAGGGGCGGCAGGCGCCTGGGGAGCCGTGGAAACCTGTGCGGCGTGTTGCACGTTCATCACCGGAGAAAGCGGCGCGGCGCCCGTCGAAGCCTTGACGGAAACGGGCGGGATATCGCGCATCGAATCGTCGTTGAGCTGGGCGCGCATCCCCTCTTTCAACTTCTGCACGCACTCGAGCACCTGGAGTTGGAAATTCTCGAAACGGGCAACGCGGAACCCGGATGCGCGGGCGTGTCCGCCGCCGCCGTAGGTCTGACCCGCGAGACGCGACACGTCGATCGCAGCCGTGGAACGCATGCTCGCCTTCAGCCCGCCTTCTTCCATCTCGGTAAAGAGCACGTACACGTCTGCATCCGGAATCGTGGAAATGAGCTCGTCGAGGATGCCGTGCGTTTCCTTGCTCGTAGCATCCATCTCGGCCAAATCTTCGCGACTCACCGTGGACCACACGATGCGCGCGCCGGGATCGATCTGGATGCGGTTAAGCGCGCGCCCCCAGATCTTCAGCGTGGAAAGCGGCTTCGTTTTGTAGATGTGTTGGATGATTTCCTGCTGGCGTGCCCCCTGGGCCAACAGTTCCGCCGCGACTTCAAGGGACCGCGGCGTCGTGTTCGGATTCTGGAAGCTGCGCGTATCGGTGATGAGACCGGTCAACAGCAGCGTGGCCAAATCGGGCGTCAACTTCTCGCGCATGGCAGGCACCTGCGTAAACCAGTTGTAGAGGACCTCCGTGGCCGATGCGCACGTGGGATCGATGAGCTGGAGCTGGCCGTACTGCGTGTTCGAAATATGATGGTCGATGTTCAAGATCGGCACGGAGCCGAACAAGTCGACGTGCTGCGTGTAGAGCGTGCCCATGAGCGGCAGGTCAGCAGTATCAACCGCCACGATGAGGTCATACTTGTTCTCCCCTTCCGAGAGCGAAATCTGCTGGCTGCGGATGCGACCCTTCTTGGGAATCACGATGATGTTCACGCGCTGATCTTCGACGTTGTAGCGGAGCTTATCCACCTCCACGCCGCTCTCGAGATTGATGGTGATGACGAAATCCTGACTCTCGGCCAGATCCTGCTCAAACTTCTCGAACCCGGGCAGGAAGCTGAGGGCTTCGGGTTTGGTGTCGGGACAAATCACAGTAACGTCCTTCCCCATCGCCGTGAACACGTGAAAGCAGGCCAAAGCCGAACTAAGGCCGTCGGGATCCACGTTGGCGTGCGGCACAACGAGAATACGCTGGTGCTGCTCGATCGCGTGGGTAGCTGCCTGTACTGCGGATTGGGAGAGCATTGTTCGAGGTGACTTATCATTATAGCATATTTTCTAATTTATGCAAATGCCACTCGAACGGCCCGGGAAAGGGGCGAGTATCGCAAGAATGCCACCCTATGGCAAGACATCCACCAAACATATTGGCCTGGCCCTACACCGAGGTCCTGTCTATAGTCTCCGCACCCCTCTCCGAAATCCGGAGTGAACATCGTCCATCGCCTTCGTTCGACACGGGATGTAGCTCAGTTGGGTCGAGGATTCGCTCGCGAATCCGAGCAATCAGAAAAAGCGCTATGCGCGCAGTCTGAAATCAGTATTCTTCGCATCACCGTTCGGGATGTAGCTCAGTTGGCTAGAGCGCATGCATGGGGTGCATGAGGTCGCAGGTTCGAGTCCTGTCATCCCGACCATC
>DALYDP010000069.1:0-1910 GCA_031973095.1 Candidatus Peribacteraceae bacterium
GGCATCAGGGCTGAGAACCAGGTCGCAAACCGTGATCCTAGACCTGTATATACCTCTCCCGCAACGAGTCTAGCCAACTCGACGTGCGCAGCGCCCGACTTGCATGACGACGGAGGCGTTGCGTTTTACGATAGGCCGCAGAGGCATCTCCACCCCTGCGGCCGTTTTTTTATGCTCAAAAAAACCGCAGGAGAATGACCTCCTGCGGTATAACTCTTTCGCCGCGCTACGATGCATGCATCGCTTCGCGCAATGCGCGGGCCTTGGTGAGCGCACCGGCATACTCGAACGAGAGTCCGTCGTCAGACAAACTGACGGGACCGAGACACTCGCCCGTATCGTCGTCCGCATAGAGCGCCCACTTTCCGTTGGCCGCTTGATCGACGACGAACACGAACTCCGATTCGCGAGGAAACCGGAACGACACGACGTCGGAAATGTCACGTCGGCGGACCTCGCAAATCCACCAGCCGATGCGGATCGGACACCCGAAACGCAGGTAGACAATCCCATCCACGATCATGGACGACCCCCTATTACGAAGCACGCTTTGGCCAGTCGCGGCCGACATTCCATGCCAAAGAGCTCCGCGCAGTATCCCCTTCTTTGTGTACAAGACAAGAAAAAAAGGGCTCTGCTCGATGAGCAAGCCCCCGGTTTGTTCGCGGCTCCTTCCGCATGGCGCAACTCCTCCTAGTGATACAAGAACTCGAAGCGAACCGCGTTCGCATTGAGAACGTACAACCGGAACGTTCCGACCTTCGTGGAAACGCACATCATCAATGCTGATTTCACGATCACGCAGAATGGAATGGGATCGATAAATTCCAAATTCGCCACCTTGTCGACCGGACAGCAGACAATGCTTTCCGTCGCGTGAACAATGCTCCGCTCGAGGAAAATGACGTGACCACCGATTTGGACCCCTTTACCCTGCGGACTGAGATCGAATTCCTTCGTGAGATCTGCCTCCCCGGCATTGGGGAGGTAGTGAGGCCCCGAAAGCTCGGGGGCGGGACCCTGCTTTTGGGGAGGCGTTTTCCCTCTTCGCCGAGGGCGATCCACGAACTTCCCCAAAACCTTTTCACGAGCCGTGGAACCCGCACCCCGGGGTGCAACCGTAGCAACAGACATGACACACTCCTTAGAATTCCCCATCGATTCCACACTCCGTGCGTGAGAGCCGATGCTGGGAAAAAACCGGGCACAGTTTCCTCTTCCCGAGCGCCGTGTCAAGCGGGCAATACATACCCCATAGCCCTAGGCATGGCCAAAAAGAGGGAGCCGACGGCGGATGCCGCCGACTCCCCGAATGAAGATGCCACGACCGTATGAATTCGAATGGTACAGGGATGGCCGTGGTCGCGAAACGATATACGCCCCCGACTCGGGGTTCAAGCAACACATCGCGTTTGTGGAAGGCTCCAAGACGGCCCATACTTGCTTGCGAGCACTTTCCCCCTTCGCATGAGCAAGAAAACGCGCCTTACCGCCTTGGAAGCCCTCCTCGGCGAGGATAAAGACCTCCTGACGCACCAAGCGCTCCTTTCGCCCGCGTTCCTGCACACGCCAAGCATGAAAACGGTGTACCAGACGCTCCGCGATTCGGACCGTTCGTCGGCGGTGCAAAAAAGCCTCCACGCGCTGTACCGCCACGGCCGTCTCGGGGGCACGGGCTACGTGAACATCCTGCCGATCGACCAGGGCATCGAACACTCCGCCGTCGCCAGTTTCGGCGTGGTGCCGGAGGCCTTCGATCCCGCGTACCTTGCGCGCCTCGCCTACGAAGGCGGCTGCAACGCCATCGCCTCCACCTACGGCACGCTCGCGGCGGTCTCGCGCCGGTACGCGCATAAGATCCCGTTCATCGTGAAGCTGAACCACAACGAACTTCTCACCTACCCCAACAA
>DALYDP010000070.1:0-1798 GCA_031973095.1 Candidatus Peribacteraceae bacterium
GCGCTCGGGCAGTATCCGGCGATGATGGCGCTCGAGGCATCGCAGTGGGGCTCACTCGTGCTCATCGCCTGCACGGCCGGGGGCGTGGCGTTGGGCATCTATTATTGGGGCCTTAAGCGCGTCTCGGCGTCGCACGCGGCCATGTATGAACTTACCTGGCCGATATCGGCATTGGCATTCGATTACGCGTTTCGCGGGGCGTTACTCACACCCGTTCAGCTATGCGGCGCCGGCATCCTTATTGCAGCGATGCTCTCGCTCCCCCGTCGCCAATCCTGACACGAAGCGCTTCGCTTCCGCTTTCGTCGTGACGTCTTTCTTCACCTGCGCGTCATGCAACTTTTGCAGTATTTCTCCCACGCGCTCACCCGGACCGATGCCGAGCATCTCCATCACGTCTTCACCGGTCATGAGCTGTTTCGGTGGCCGCGGACGGCTGTCCACAAATGCGTGGTAATCCTTCACGATCGCATCGTAGAGCGCGAAGTTCGACGGTTCCGTCCCCGCGATGTCGAGCCAAAAGATGCGCAGTAGTTCCGGAAACCACGGATGGTAGTACCAGTACGTTTTGCGCTCGTCCGACAATTCCGTGAACGTCATGGTCATGTGGTGGCGGATGAGCCAATCGATTTTTTCCACGCGCTTCGACGGGGCTTGCCAACGTTTGAGGATCGCGCAGGCCGTGTCGGCGGACACCGACGCGTGATGGTCGAAACGGATCCGTTCCTTGAGAGCGAACGTTTCAGCCTTTCCGATGTCGTGGAAGAGCGCCGCGAGACGCACGTCGGCGCCGTCGTCCGGGCGGAACGCGTCCGCGCAGGCCAGTGTGTGGTCCCAGACGTCGCCTTCGTGGTGGTAGTCGGCGGGTTGGGCGATGCCTTTGCACGCGTGAAGCTCGGGAATCATCCGCTCCATGATTCCCAGTTCCCATAAATCTTCGAGCGCGCGCGACGGCTTCGGCCCCGCCAGCATCTTTTCCAGTTCCTCCAGTTGGCGCGATCCGGAAAGTTGCGTCATGAGCGCCGCATTTTCGCGCAGGGCCGCGTAGGTATCCGGGTGGTACTGGCCCCCGATGAGCGCGCGCAGCCGTACGGCGCGCAGGATGCGGAGCGCGTCGTGCTTGATGCGCTCGTTCGGTTCGCCGATGAATTTCACGAGTTTTTCGTCCGCGTCGGCCAATCCCCGCTCGGGGTCGTAGACTTCGCGGGAGATGGGTTGGTAGTAGACGGCGTTCAGCGTGAAATCGCGACGAACGACGTCCTTGTCGCGCGTCGTGAACGCGACGCTTTCGGGATGGCGCGCGTTCGACGAATCCCCTTCTTCGCGAAACGTCGTGAGCTCGAACGTGAATCCTTTTTTCTTCACGCGCATGCCGCCGAGACTGAGCGGATCTTGCTTGGCGTCCTTGAAGACCTTCAACACGTCTTCGGGTGTCGCGGACGTGGCGATGTCGATGTCTTTCGGCTCTATGCCGAGCGCCAGGTCGCGCGTGCCGCCGCCCACCCACCATGCTTCGAACCCCGCGTCCGTCAGCGTTTCGCACACGGCGTAGGCGGCTTCGCCGTACGGCGTTGCCAGCAAGGCGTCGACCGCTGCTTTCGGGAGCTCTTTCACGTCCACAGCATGGCTCGGCTCAGCCGCCGTGACAACTGCTGTACACTGGCGCCGTGCTTCGCATCGCGTGCCCCGGCAGTCCGCGTTCCACCCCCGGTTCGGGCGGAACGATCGCGGGCTTGAAACACGCGGCGAAACTCGGCATCAACGCCATGGAGATCGAATGGGTGCAGAGCGTGCCCAA